>JAKAOI010000339.1 GCA_021812265.1 Chloroflexota bacterium
ATCTTGTGTGGAGTTTCCCCACACACCCCGTATTCCTTTTTAAGATTCAGGTCTATAATATCACAATCTTTGGGGAGTAATACTCAAAAACTCGCGCAAAGGCAGCAATTCTTTAAATACTTAAAAATGGATTTTTCTATGCCTCACCATCATCAAACAGAAAATCACCGGGATGAGCCACAGCAAATTCTCATCGCAACCTGCCGCGCACAGCCCGAAAGCAGCAATGAACACAATCATACGCCATTACCGGCAGGAAAATATGCCTTTATTTTAACTGAACGCCTCGCCGCATCCATAAAGCCGCAATGTGGCTGTTATACTTGCGCAAATTCGGAACGGTTTCGCATTATTCGCGAAGAGCCAGCGCCGCATGGCGATATTATTTTGGTTGTGCATGGATTTAACTGCACCGAAGATAGCGGCGCCGATACCGCATTAAATATACGGCAGGCGCTGCGCGCCTGGAAATTTCCTCCGGCTTCTGTTATACGCCAAGAAAAAAAACAATATCCCGCTATTGTCGGATTTACCTGGCCGTGCATGCACGATCTGTTCCCCGGATATATTTCTGATAAAGAGAGCGTTGCGCGGTTTGCTTCTTTTTCTTTAGCTAATGTATTATGGGATCTCCGTAAGGCAGAGCCGGAGAGAAAAATACACATCATTGCGCATAGCATGGGATGTTTTTTAGTTGTAAAGGCGCTGATGTCCTTAGGAATATTACACGGTCTTACAGAGCAGTGCCCCATTGCGGATACCGTAATTATGCTGGCTCCGGATGTTAACGCATCAGCGCTGGAACGTTCAACGCCCGATTTTATTTCTTTAACTCGGCGTGGATTTCGCCGCCGCGGTAAAGCGTTTTTTTCATTCAGATACCGAATGAGCAGACCTATCACAGCTCCGACAGCCACGCCAACGCCGCAACAACGCGCCATCGAATTTTCTCCCTTAAACCACCCCATAGACGGTTTTGGCTATGAAGCGCTGGACGCAATAAAACAATTGCATATTTTTAATTCATTAAATGATGAAGCCCTATGGATTTCACCGCTGGCAAATATGCTGACAGAAGAATCTATCAGCGCCGACAGTCACGTGCGACTTGGCTGGTGCGGCCCGCTGCGCCCGCAATATTTGCTGCAAACTGAGCATGATCGACCGCGTGATATACGCCTGTATGATTGTTCGGCAATTATTTATGAACACGGCCAATATTTCTTCCATCCCGATATTCAGCGCGCCATTGCAGCTATTCTTGCAGAGTCGCAGAATATACCCGAAGATATACGCTATCCCGATACACTCACTTCGCTGCAATCTTGGCTTGCCGGCACACCTTTGCAATATCCGCCACGGCCAGAAGAGCCAATACCCGAAGGGCTGCGTTTTTATTCATTCATCAATTTGCTGCCACAAAACCAAATTATACCCACTGCCTTGCATGGCGCCCCGGCGCAAAATCCCAATATTATGCTGAAATTATGGGAATCACCATTCCGTTTTATTCTCCGCTTTTGGGTATATGCGCTGCGGAAAATCTTTAGGCTTGGCTAATTATTATTTTTTGGAGCGCATGCGCCGGATGATCACCTGCGTTGCAGAGCGGGAACTCACTTCGTTTCCGTTTTGTTGGCCAGCGGCAGAGTAAAATAAAATTCACTGCCGGAACCCAGTCGGCTTTTTACCCATATCTGCCCATGATGCGATTCCACGATATGCCGCGCAATTGCCAAACCCAGTCCCGTGCCTTTGCGCTGCTCTTCGGTAAAAATTTTGGCAAATTTACCGGCGTCGCGTGTGGGCAGTTCCCGTGCCTTGAAAAAGCGCTCGAAAATTCTGGGAATATCATCTTCGGGAATACCGACTCCGGTGTCGCTAACTTTTACCATAATGCAGGGTTCATCAAAACGAATAAATTTTATTGCCGAAGGATCGCGGGTCAACAGGCTAAGCTTGCCTTCACTTAATGTGCTCAAAGAAGCGCTCAGCGTAATTTCGCCTTCTTCGGGAGTAAATTTTATTGCGTTGTGAATTAAATTAACAAGCGTTTGTTCAATGCGCGCCGCATCGGCTTGAGCAAAAGGCAGCTGTTCGGCAAGCTGCGCCGTAATAGTAATGCCGCGTTCTTTTGCCAGCGGACGCATGCGTTCTGCTGCAACTTCCAATACACCATTGATATCCGTTGGCTCAAGTTCGAGATGAATCCGTCCGGATTCTATGCGGCTTAATTCCAGCAAATCATTTACCAGTTCCGTTAAATGATCTACTTCAACAACAATGCGGCCGGCAAATTCTGCCGCGGCGGCAGGATCTTCATGAACGGTGTCGGCCAAGGTTTCGGCCAGAAGTTTTGTAGACGCCAACGGGGTGCGCAGCTCATGTGAAACCGAAGTAACAAAATCTTTGCGCACTGTTTCCAAGTAACGCAATTGCGTTTCATCTTCTATAAACAGCAGCAAGTGCGATGGCTGTGGCGTCTCGGAGCTAGAGCGTGACTCTAAAAAAAGCGGCTTTATGGTAACATGCCACACTTCATCTTGCGCAGAACGTGTAATAGTGCGTTCCTGCATAACCCCGGTCTGCGCCGCCGCAATCATTAACTGAGTTGTTTCATAATCGTTCACGGCTTTTATCAGCAGTTTTCCAATGACTTTATCATAGGTTGCGCCAATAAAATAAAGCGCGGCAGGGTTCACATCAATAATAGTTCTGTCTGATTTTGCCAACAGAACCGGTCGGGGAATAGCTTCAATAAGCATATGGATAATTTCCAGTGAAGAAACACCGGATGTGCGCGCCGCTGTGGTTTCGGCAGATTGTTTGGCGCTTACGCCGGATATAGCAGATTGATTCCGTTCAATCAGCTTCCATATAATTATTGAAAAAATAAGCGCGATGATAAAACCGAAGAAAAAAGATTGCATATTCTTTTCATAAAACCTTTAGTTCAATACAAGTCAGCAAAACGCTGCGTGTTCTATTGTTGTTATGTCGGCAGAACATTTGCTTATCAGGGAACGCGCAAAAACCGCTTTAACGCGCGCTCCTGTCAACAAAGACAGTTCATATAATACGTTACTATAGCATATTTTTGATATATTTGTGTGAAGAAAGACGCATGTTCCGGTATACATGTCTGAAGGCTGAAAATATTTCTTATCAGCAATTATTGTACTAACGCATATGAAAAAAATAACGGTGTAGCCGCTCAATATAAACGCCTCAACTTTGTGCGCTGTTACAGCTATTCAATGTGAAGATAGTTACGATGCAATGAAAGTTAATATTCTTCTTTTTTACGATATATAAAATATTGTTTTTCCTACCTGCTATCAAAAAATAAAAATTACCCTATTGACAGCCTTATTCATGTCGTGTATAGTGAAACAGTGCGACTTTACGCATACAATTTATTCATAAAGTAAGGAGCTTTTATGCACAAAC
>JAKAOI010000340.1 GCA_021812265.1 Chloroflexota bacterium
CTACGGTAATGGAATATACGAGACCAAGATCGACGATATTCACGCCAATTTCAGGGTCAACCACTTCGTAGAGAGTGGTTTTCACTTCTTGAGCAATGCTGTTACGTTCTTCATCAGTTAACATAGAGATATACACCTTGGCAATCCGGTAAGGGATTGCATGTATTATGTAGAATGAAAAGCCCTTCGGGGAAAAACTCCGATTTTTAAGTCTTTTATTATAATACGCGCTGTAAAATTGTTTTACAGTGATAAATATCACATAATCCTGATAATTTCCGGCATAAATAATGTGTATCCGCTTAGGAGCGTATGCGCGCAGTGTAGTTTTTTTGCTGCGGCAAGCCACATTCCATGCCCTGAAGCGCGGCTGTTCTTGGTTTCGTTCCTTGCTATCCCCTATAAACCTGAACATGAAAAGGAATAAGGGGAGTTCAAGCCTCATCAGGAGGCCTGCTGCCTCCTGTGCTTCTGCCATATTCTTTGCTTACACTCCGGTCTCTATTGTATAGGGTATCTTGCATTTACTATCTTGAGTGGATACAATAAAAGTATGCTCACAAAATTGTTATTCAGTGATAAACGTCACATCGATCCTTTTCAGCATAGCTTAAGATAAGCGCAAGGGCGAATTATTCAGATTTTGGGTAGTTCAGGTCTTACACTATGCAGGAGAGCTTCTATGAATTCTAAAAATAACATATCTGTATGGATTAGTGTTGCCGGAGCGCTGGCAATCGTTGTTATTTTAGTTGGCGTTTCCATGTTCAGCAATCATGGTTCGGTAGCAACAGCAGCAGCGACGACCCAGCAGATTACTGTTCCGTCACATACAGAATATCAGCCGATGGCTCCCGCGGCGCAGGCAGGCAGTGCTGTAAGCATAACACTTACGGCAGAAGAAAAACTGATTACCATTGCCCCGGGTGTTGCGTATCACGCATGGACATTTAACGGAACGGTTCCCGGTCCGGTTCTTCGTGTTCGGCAAGGGCAGTTAGTGCATTTTACATTGGTCAATAATGGAACAATGGCGCACTCTATTGATATTCATGCGGCGCAGATTCCTTGGAGTGTTGATTATCAGCCGGTAGCAGTGGGAAAAAGCCTATCATTTGACTTTACACCACAGTATCCGGGAGTTTATGTCTATCATTGTGGCGCGCCACCACCGTTATATCATATTGCCAATGGTATGTATGGTGTATTTATTGTGGATCCGGCAAACGGATGGGATCCAGCGCAGGAAATAGTATTGATGCAAAGCGAATTTTACGCTAGCCAAAGCGCCGATGGTTCATATCAATTAAATACGACTGCGTTGTTGAATCAACAGCCGACATATGTTGTCTTTAATGGTTATGCCGATCAATATAAAGATAACCCCATTACCGTGAAGGCAAATCAGAAAATTCGGATTTTCATTGCCAATATTGGCCCGGTGGAATTTTCTGCGTTTCACGTTATCGGAGCGTTATTCAGTGATTATTATGCGGATGGCGATCCGGCTAATCATGAGGTTGGCAACCAAACCATTACAGTTCCTCCCGGCGGGGCCGCTATGGTTGAGCTGACAATCCCTGCAGTGGGTAAATATCCGTTTGTAACTCACTCATTCGTTAACGCGTCGTCCGGCGCGATTGGCGTACTTAATGTTGTACCATAAATCAGGAGAATTAATTCAGTGAAGAAAATCACTATTGCAAGCCTTTTCACTATTATGTTATTAGCTTTTGCGGCGTGCGGCGGTTCTGCGGCGTCCAACTCCGGCTCATCTAGCTCCACGGCAAATTCTAATACAATTACAATGGGTCAGTCTAATTTCGTAGGCTCCACAAGTGTAACCATCAAGGCTGGTCAGTCAGTCAATTTTGTTGATCCGTCGAGCAGCGGCGGCACACATATTTTAGCAATTGGAACCAACGGAACATTCACAAGCGCTACCGGAGCGCCGACATCATTAAATACTGCGAGTGGTTTAACCATAAACGCCGGCCAAACCCAAACCATAGTATTTCCAACAGCTGGTGTATATCATGTTACATGTATTATCCATCCTGCTATGAATGTGACTGTTACGGTTAATAGCTAGCGATTTTTTGTGAAACGAAAGGTGGTATGCTGCTGGCCGCCCATTCGGGTTACGAAGCTGTATGCGCCTTTGCGCCCAGCGGAGCGCTGCAAGATATGAGTGAATCAACTTGCAGCGCTTTTGTATTACGGTTAGGACTTTCGCTTGAAAGAGAAGCGCATGCTTTCTTGTATCTGCAACAAAGGGAGGTCTGGGGACACCCCAGAACCCCGCACAAGGGGCGCCTGCCCCTTGTACATCCCCGATGTTCATGCTGAAGCGAAAGTCCTGACGGTAATATCTTCTGTTCTATGAACGGGTTTATTCGGCAGATTGAGGGAGTTTGGCGGACTTAAGCATATGCAGCAACATGGTAGTGTTTGTTTTTGCAAACACTCCGTGATTTACATTTGCAGGCATATACACCATGGTTCCCGGATGCGCTTCACGCATTTCATCACCTAGCCGCAAATGTACTTCACCGGAGATTATTTGGATAACCGCAGGGGTTGCCGATGTGTGGTCCGTTAATTCCTGACCTTTGGCAAAGTGGAATAAAACCAGCCGTAAAGCCGGTTCATTTAAAATTGTGCGGCTTAAAATGCCGTCGTTCGGCAAATCTGCGATATCTTCGAAGCGCTCAAAATATGTAAATGAGTCACTCATATGGATTACCTGCTTTCACGCGCCGCAAAGCGCCATAACGGGACGCTTGGCGTGCGATATTTTTTTGCGCGCAGTGGCGGCAATGCGCCAACTGCGTCGATTTGAATGAGATGATCGGCAAATGTTATGTATTATAGCCGGGTAATAATAATATGCCATTCAGTCGGCCCCTCTACAGTGGGAACCCATGAATACTGTCCGGCGTACTCTGCCTGAATTTGATAATACAGCGGCTTAGGATCGTGATCGTTCACTAAGTGAATTGCGCTGCCTGCCTGTAACGCGCCGAGTTCGGCAAAGATAACCTTATGTCTTTCGAATGGCGCTAACACGCGAACATCGAGCAATTTTTCAGTATTGTCAGACATGATATAACCTCTTTGGATGAATATGTACTAGAAACGCTTCCGGCGTTTCCGAGCATTATTATATAATAGTCTGAGCTTACCTTATGTGATTTATATCACGCCGCTGTGATGATTTTAGGGTGTATTGCAGATTTTTCCTCTGTTTTTGTGGTTTTTGTGAGATTATTTTCGCGCCAAGATGTTGCGCGGCGGTAAATTTGCAGATGTTACGCTCTTGAGGTTATGGCAATGGATCAAAAAATGTGCTATAGTGTAAGCAGTGTTATTTTGCTGCCATAGCTCAGTGGATAGAGCACTGGTCTTCGGAACCAGGTGTCGGGGGTTCGAATCCC
>JAKAOI010000341.1 GCA_021812265.1 Chloroflexota bacterium
GGTAGGCGGTTCCCGCAGAACAGGCGCGCCTTTTCCGGTATCGGTGGGAATATAGCTCTTTTCATAGAGCGCCACTTTCCCCAACACCGGAAGCTGCACCCATGTGTCTCCCACATGGATCGTTCCTTCCAGATAAAAGGAATCCGGACTTTTGTTCTTCTTTTTCAATTTGGGATACTTCGACAGCTTCTTGAAGAAGCGTTGAAAGGCTTTGTCGAGGTTTCTCAGCGCCTGTTGAGGAGTGCATTTGGAGACCTCTGCCAGCCAGTTCTTCTCAGGCGTGTGTTTGAGTTCGATGATTTCCTTGTGCAAATCTTTGGCAGTGGGGATCTTGATCGTGGAAGGATCTGCGGCTTCCTTGCGTTTTTTGGCTTCTTCCAGTTTGCGGGCCAGTCCATAATTATAGGTAAAACGGGCAGCGCCCGCATGTTTCTTACAGAGCGTTCGCTGCTTGTTATCCAGTTTGAGTTCCGTTTTATATCCCTGCTGGACTTCCACCTGTTATTTCCCTTCCTGCTCTTCCGGTTCGTTCATCACCTGCTCGATGCAGGAGCGAATTTGCCTGACCCTGTTTCTATTGCTTCGTCGTCCAGAGATTCTGGCTGCCATACTGGTTATCACGGCAACAAAATCATCCACCAGTTCGTCTCCGGTATCTCCCAGAAAGAGCATTTCGACTTTGCGTCCCTGTCCCTCTAACAATGTTTCAATATAATGGCTCCCAAATCGCGTCAGCCGATCCCTGTTTTCGACAACGATGGTTCCAATCGAACGGTCTTTGAGCAGCATCTCCAATTTGGGGCGATGATCATTCAGCCCTGATGCAATCTCAACGACTTCTTTGGCCACCTGGTATCCTTTGGCGGCTGCGTAATCTTTGAGCCGATGCAATTGCCGTTCGAGATCCTCTTTTTGTCCAGCCGATGAAACACGGGCATACAGTGCTACTCTGCCTGTCAGCGGTTTCTCGTCGGCTTTGTCCCGCACAATAATCGTTCCTGTTGCTGATTGATAGGCATCTAATTCCCCCGCCTTAAACCATCTCCAGGCCGTTTTATAGGTCACTCCGGCTTGTTTTGCATATTGACTTAATTTCATGATCATATTTTACCATGAAAAATGGTCAATATGCAATAAATCTTGGACCTGTTTATGACCCTCCCCATTTTATCAATGCGCAGGAAACAAGATAAATCAATATCAGGCAGCTTGAGTATTTTCCGCTTCTTCGTGTACATCTCCGCGAAGCAAAAGCACATGTTTCAACACTTCCACATATCGCATCTCAACTTTGCCTTTTTGCGCCTCTTCTTCCAAAATTGCAATACCTTCATACGGTTTACGCGCTTTATGATATCTGCGTTCAGCGACAAATGCGTCAAAAATATCCGCCACACTAATGATACGAACCAATGGAGGTATGCTTTCTCCCGCTATGCCATCCGGATACCCGCTGCCATCTAAGCGTTCGTGGTGCCAGCGCACAATCGGCAGCAGATGCTTTAATTGTTCTACCGAACGAATAATTGAATCTCCCATTGTTGTATGCGCGCGCATTATTACCCATTCATCATCGGTCAGCGGGCCATTTTTTGCCAACACACTGTCGGGCACACCAATTTTGCCGATATCATGGACCAGTCCGCCCAGCCGCAAAGTCTCTATTTCTTCACTGGAAAGCTGCAATTCTTCACCAATTGCCACTGCCAACGCCGAAACACTTTCCGAGTGAGACGCGGTAAAGCCATCCCGCAAATCTATCGCCGTAATTAATGCCTGAATAGTATCTAAATTTGCGCCGGATGGCAGCGACATATCCCCAAAAGAAGTTACATCTGCGTCACTGTTTTCAGATTTAAACGTATTGTTGGATAAATAATGCGTTGAATATTGCATAACACAATTCCGGCCATTTTTTTTGGCGACATATAAAGCAATATCCGCTGCCTTCAGTAAAGAAACCGGGGCAGATGCGTGCATGGGAAATGTTGCAAATCCCAGTGACGCCGTAATAGAAAGTTTGCGCCCATCTTGCACAACAATTTGTCTGTCTTGGATAGATTTCCGGATTCGTTCAGCAATTAAATACGCTTCATCTGTGGATGTGTTTGGCAGGATAACCGTAAACTCTTCACCGCCATATCGCGCCGCATAATCATTTTTACGGATTGCTATGCGAATAGATTCAGCAACAGATTTTAGCGCAAGATCACCTATATCATGCCCATAATCTTCATTAAACTTTCGGAAGTGGTCTACATCCAACATAATCACCGATAAATCTAAGGCAGAATTTACGCTTTGCTGCACCGTTTCTTTCAGTAACATTTGCATTGAACGGTGATTATACACATTTGTTAACGGATCATACAAAGCTAATTTACGATCTTCTTCATACAATTTTGCGCGATTTAACGCAGAGGCTATTTCCGAACTGATAGTAAGCAGCACATCACCCATCAATAAATTTTCCCGCACCTCGGTGTCTTTTTGATAAAACAGGCCCAAGACACCTTCAACCTTAGAGTTGATAATAAGCGGTGTCGCCGAAAGATTGATATTCAAGAAATACCCCAGTTGAATAAGATCTTGCGGAATGATTCCGTCATCTTGGGTTTTAGAAAACGGCATATAGTCATATTGTGGTTTTTTCTGAAGAAACACTTTATGAAACATAAAATGCGAATTCGGTAAAATTGGATCCAAATTCAGCAGCCGCAAAGATTCACTTAACCATATTTTAAAATCAGAATCGCTCGTTTCCGCAGTTACAGCGCTCAATACCTTTAAATACACATTACCGTCCTCGCTGGACTTTTCAGGAACAGCAATAACGACTGCATACAATTTTTCGCTGCGCAATAAAGCATGCGCGGCGGCGTTTGCTACAGAACTAATATCGGAGGCTGAAGAACAAGCCTGTGTCACCGCGAGTGTGGCAGCTAGGCGGCGAGTATTGCGATATTCCTCTGTAATATCACTTTCAACGGATAGAACGCCAATCCGGTTTTCACGTGTGTCGCAAATTTCTGCTAAATACATCCGAATAATCATTGATGGTTCATTATCTTTTCTGAACCGCATCACCGCAGTAGGATTTTGTTGTTTCTGCAGAAATTGTTGAACAGGATACTTAGATGGCGGAATAATCACACCATCTTCATCGATCGCCCGGATATCAGTGTTTTCACCATAAATATCCCCAAACGAGTTCTTTCTTTCCAGATATGTTTTATTTTCAGTGAGAATTTGGCCATTAGTGTCAAATAAAATAATTGCGTCATGCACAGTGTTTAATGTTGTTTCCAGCATACTGCGCGAGGTTTCACTCATATCCAGCAAATGAAGCAGCTGGCTTTCCATCTCATCTCTTTGCGTTAAATCCTTGCCTACTAATATAAATACTTTCAACTTGGGAACAAACGAAAAGAAC
>JAKAOI010000342.1 GCA_021812265.1 Chloroflexota bacterium
AAGTATATCACCTCATAGAGAGGAGAATACATAGCAGAACTCTGGAAGATGTGAACAGAAAAGTCTCTATTTGGGTAAAAAATAAGAAACTGATTTTGACCCTTTATTAGGATCATTTATTTCACTACAGCAACGGGCAACGTGGGAGGAGTTCGCACATATAACACGCGGCCAGCGCCATAATCGATAACCGCGGTAAAATGCGCTTTTACATACGACTGCAGCCCGGGAAGAGCGTTAAAGCGGCCAGAAAACCATAGCACAGCGCCTACTTGCGGATTTTGCAGCTGTTGGATAACGTCTGCAGTAGTTAAACTGCCGGAAGCAATTCGCACATCGGAAGTATCTACTAAAGCAGGGGGAATATTACGGTTTGCTAAGTCAGCAATCACTTGATCATCAGTTACGACATACTCTTGCGGAGAAGTTAAAGCCGCAAGCTCAAACGCCACTGCCGCAACAGATACATCGCTAGCTGCGGTTTGCGTATCAACAGATATCCGATGCAAGGTTACTGCTCCGGATCCGATAAACACCAGCACAAATAAACCTGCCAACGCTGAATGAAATGCGCCGCGGACCCGAAATTGCACTGCAGCAAGCGAAACATCTTGGGCTATCAGCGACATTGCCGCAATAAAACCCGGAACGATCAACACCAAATGATGATCAAACAGCGGAGTTTGCAATAAAAGCACAAATATAGAAATAAATCCCCACAACAGCAAAATCAGCCCATCAGTGCGCTGTTGCTTCTTATTCAGCCAAATTGCAACAGTGGCAGCGGCAATTATCAGCGGAGCTTCCCACCATATCGAAAAAAATAAGAAGATGTTATTCATCCGATTTTGGGCAAACGCTCCCGTCGCTGCTATATGCAGGCCGATAACCTGATTCCACATTGCCGCCGGATCTTGCAAAAATAGCAGCAACGCCGGCACAGCCGCTATACATACACCCAAGCTAAAAAATAGAAGGAGTTTTCTGCGTTCGCGACAGATATCCCATATCTCCGACCAAGATTTTGGAAAATGTGGAA
Source organism: Chloroflexota bacterium (assembly GCA_021812265.1). Classification (GTDB taxonomy): domain Bacteria; phylum Chloroflexota; class Ktedonobacteria; order Ktedonobacterales; family JACDGC01; genus JAJYBV01. The sequence goes on from JAKAOI010000342.1 coordinate 1,040, forward strand.
CACCATATGGGTACAGTAAAAAATACGCAATAGGGATAAGCGCCGGTACAATAAACAATTTAATGAGTATGCCGACAGTAAAGAAAAATCCCGCAAAAAAGGTTTTTCTCATATCCGGCTTTTTCTTTGCCGAGACAGCAAAAGCCACCGCAACAATCATCATCGCCACTGCCGGCGCTTCGGCTTGCGCCGACACCGATTGTGTAAAATAGAGCGGATCAAATAGCAGCGCGGCAACTGCCAGCAAACCGGCAAGCGGTCCGGCTAAAGAACGCGCAAGCGCCCACATACCGACAACACCCAATAGCGAATAAAACAGCACACCATAACGCGCTGCTACAATGGTTTTGCCGCCTAATAGAAACCACGGCGCCAGCAGCAATATGAAATAAGGCGGCTGCGCCATGTATACTTGCCGATATAAAGCATTTCCTGCAGTAAACGAACGCAGAGCAGCTGCATATACCCCTTCATCATAATTATTAGTAACAAGGGATATCACTTTCAGGCGCAAAAAAACGCCGGCAAGCGCAAGACCAATAGCTAGCCAAGCCTCTGCCGGCGTTCTGCGAAATCGTTGTGCAAGGAATGAACTAACGAGATCCAGCTTGTGCTTTATCGCCATTGTGGGCGAAAATTCCTCCAACAAGGCATACCGCAGCAACAACAAATGCGGCCAACACATGTTTTAACTGCATTTGGGTACTTGTAGCAGCGTTTGAAACCAAAATATGCGGAATGCCGGGAATAAGATAATAGACGCCGATACCGGCAAAGATAAGGGCTAATACAACGCCAATAGCCAATTTCATGAGAAATTTTTCTCCTTGATAAAATTTGAGAATATACTACCGAACACGTCTGCGAAAACTTGCTTATGCAACACACAAGCTGCATTTGGCGCAAGTATGGAAAAACACTTCTGCTTCACCAGATAACTCGGCAACAGTATCATACCGGATTTATGTTAAAATTGCAATAATGGCAGCGCCTGATAGAAAAAATACCCAAAAGCAAGCAGCCCAACGATTGCGCAATAATACGCAAACGGATCGAGCCGATTTGTTTCAAAATATTTCATCAAAAATTTTACACTTAAATATGCGGCAATACCCGAAATAACCCCGCCAATCGCCGCAAGTTCCAGCGCATGCATTGTTTGATTATGCAGCAATTTAGGAATTTCGGCAATACCGGCAGCCAATATAATAGGAGCAGCCATTAAAAACGAAAACCGCGCCGATTCTTCATGATCCAACCCATTTGCCATGCCGGCAGCCATAGTCGCGCCGGAACGAGAAATACCCGGAATCAACGCAAACGATTGCGCAAAACCGATAACAGCCGCCTGCATAAATGATAATTCTGTAATTGCTTTTCCGCCCGCCGGAGCGCCGGATATTTTGCCACGCACATTGGCCAGCCGCGCCGCATTTTTACGCTGATTCCGCGCATATCGCTCGGCGGTTAGCAATACAGCGCCGTTTACCACTAAAAACGCCGCCGCAATAATCGGGTCTTTAAAATTGTTTTCTAACTGTTTTTGAAAAGCAACGCCAATTAAACCGGCAGGTATACTTCCCACAATAACCAGCGCAAGGATGCGCCCATGACCACCCGGATCGACATCCGGAGTTATGCGCGCGGCTTTCAACACGCGCAGCCCGCCGCCCAACAATTTCAGCCAATCTCTCCAGAAAAACGATAACAACGCAACGGAAGTTCCGATGTGCAGCATAACCACCAACGGCAGAAAATTTGATCCGGAAAGCAGATCTCCCCATCCAAGCAGGCCGGGAATAATAACTGTATGCCCCAAACTGCTAATGGGGAAAAGCTCAGTTACTCCTTGCAGAATAGCCAGCACAATAACATTAAGTAAATTCATCCCTTGGTCGGCGGATGAGCCGGACGCAGCCGAAGATGACTGCGCAAATACAACAATATGATGCGCTACATATATCATGTTTGCAATGGTTCCTTTTTATAATGTCAGCCAGAACGAAACACTAAGACTGGCAATCGTTTGCGCCCGCGGCGGGATCTTGCGCCACAGCGTTATTAAAGTCTGCAAGTGTAGAAAAATAATGATTTTGGCAATCTTTAGCAGCAAAATAAAAAAACGCATAATTTGTGCTCGGGGGATCAATACCTGCATATAAAGCGGCAACAGTTACCCCGGCAATCGGACTGGGAGGTAAACCAACCGTTTTATATAAATTATATGGATTATTCGGCAAATTACCGGGAGAATCCGGCAGCGGCGCCCATGGGTCTGCGGTAGGGCCGGCGTTGCGGCCAAGATAATATTGCTCTGCAGGGTCTGCCCCCAATAAACCAAACGTTTGCCCATTATTAATATCTTTCCAGCGGTTATAATATGTGCTGGCAAC
>JAKAOI010000343.1 GCA_021812265.1 Chloroflexota bacterium
CGCTATGATTCGCGGCGCTGCCGCCGGCGCTTCGTGCAATTTGGCGCTGGCGTGCGATTTGCGTGTTGCCGCTGAAAACGCCCGCTTTATAGAAGCGTTTGCCCGTATTGGTCTTGTGCCCGACGCTGGCGGCGCGTATTTCTTAAATCGTTTGGTTGGCGTTGGCAAGGCGATGGAACTTGCTTTGCTGGCGGATGAAATAAGCGGTGTGGAAGCTGAAAAAATTGGTTTAGTAAATATATGTGTTCCGGAAGACGCGCTGCGCGAAAAAACCATGGAATTGGCGCGCCGCTTGGCTGAGGGACCAACTGCCGCTTATACGCTGATTAAGAAGTTGATATATTCCGCCGAAAACAGCTCTTTGGCAGATTCGTTGCAACTGGAAGGTGAATTGCAAGATCTTGCTTTCGCTACAAAAGATCATCGTGAAGGGGTAGCGGCGTTTTTACAAAAACGCAGGGCAATATTTACCGGCGAATAACACAGAGTTATTGTTCTGTTGAGAAATTGCGCTGCGGTTCATTTGCGCGCTTCGGATTGATATGGCGCAACACGCAGCGCGCCGGTGTGGTTTTCCCATATAGTTGCGCGCGCCGCGCCGACGCTGTTATACTGTAAAAAAAGCGTACATATAACGGAAATACTATGCGTGTGTATGATAGAATCAATGGGTAAAATGCCTCAGATCCCCTGCGTCTCCGATGGCTGCCCCCCAATATCACTTCTTGGCGGCAAATAGCTGCCCCACTGGTTAACACTATGGAGGATTGATTGTGCGAACTGAAGACCTACCGCTGGTTTCTGATGATGAGAAAAATCGGCCGGACACAGCCGGTTTTTTCTTGCGTATTTTGCAGGCGTTTCGTACAATCGCCGTTACAATTGATTGGAGCGTTGTCGCGATCTTTCTGGTTGCCGTCGTCGCGCTGGCAATGAGGCTGTATAACATAAATTGGGACCAAAATACCCATCTGCACCCCGATGAGCGTGAGATAAATATGATTGCGCAGTGCTTGGGGTTGACCAGTGTGCAGCCGGGTTGCGCTGCAAATGCTCAGCCGGCCAATCCGCATTTTTTTGCCTACGGCACATTTCCAATCTATCTGCTGGCGCTTGTTGCGCACGGCCTTGCGTGGCTTTTTGCCAATTCCAAAAATTTTCCCACCGATGGCGGCTCTTTTACCGACTTTAATCATATTACGCTTATCGGCCGGTTTCTTTCCGCTGTTTTCGACACCGGCACAGTTGTTGTTACCGGTTTTACTGCGCGCCGGCTTGCCGGCCGATGGTGGGGTGTATTTGCGGCGCTGTTTATGGCGTTTACCGCGTTTGCTATACAGCTTTCACATTTTTATGCAGTAGATACAGTGCTTACATTTTTTATCGCCCTAACACTGTATGGCGCCATCGGTTTAGCCAGCCCCAAATGTGTTCCGCAAGAACATCAATTTCCGCCGATTCGGTATACACTTGGATGGTCTGTGCTTATCGGTATTGCAGCCGGATTGGCCATTACCAGCAAAATCAGCGCGCTGCCGTTGGCTGTTCCCATCTTTTTAGCGCTCATGCTGCGCTGGAAGCGGCTGGGCGCATATCAGTGGCCGGATATTGGTGTCGCCGCAGTGGCAATACTTTCGACCACGCTGATAACCACATTAATTACGATGCCATATATGTGGCTGGACTATAAAAGCTTTATCAGCGATCTTACCACACAAGGGCAGCTTGCTAAAGGGATTATTGTTTATCCATATACCATACAGTTTGCCAACACCACACCGTATCTGTACGAAATAAAAAATATTACTATTTGGGATATGGGGCCTGGTCTTGCTGTGGCAGGATTTATCGGCGCGCTGTATGCGGCTTTTCGGGTTATTCGCAATTGGAGCAATATCCTTATTATTCCGCTTTCGTGGTTTGTGATTTATTTTGGTATAACGGGCAGTTTTTACACAAAATTTTCACGCTATGAACTGCCGATTTTTCCCGTTATGGCGGTGTTTGCGGCAGTGGCGCTGGCGCATTTGGCAAAATATCTGCCGCAGTGGCGGCCGCGCATCCCCCGGCTATCTGGGCTGATACAAAAAATCGGCGCGCGCGGATTTAATTATATCGCCGGAGGTTTGGCGGCTGGTATCATTATATCCGGCGTTATTATGTCTTTGATGATGCTGACAATATATTCCGAGCCTATGACACGGATTGCAGCGTCACAATGGATATATGCGCATGTTCCTGCCGGCAGTGTGCTTACAGATGAAATTTGGGATGATCAGCTGCCTTTGCCGCTGCCGAATTATTCGCCGTTATTTTATCGCTACGAAGCGATGGATCTTTACGCGCCGGATTCGCAGGAAAAAGCTGCGACATTGGCGTCGCAGATTGCCGGAGCAAATTATATTATTTTATCCAGCGCCAGGCTGGAAAAATCCATTCAAAACACTCCCTATCTGTATCCGCTGGGGTCGCGTTATTATCAGTTGCTATTTGCGGGAAAACTCGGATTTACCTTAGTGAAAACGTTCTCGAATCATCTTCATTGGGGACCATTTTCATTACAAGACGCCGCCGCGGATGAAAGTTTTTCGGTGTATGATCACCCGACCGTATGGATTTTTCAACGCAATGTTAAACCGCTGACTGTTACGCAGTTACAAAATATATTATTGCAGGGCGTTACTTTGCCTCCACAAGTAACATCTCTAGCCAGCCAAAAAACACTTCTGCTTACGCAGCAATCTATACAGGCCGACTCCACGACGCCGCCTTTATGGCAACGCTTTAATCCCGCCGGGCTGGCTACAAAACTTGCTTTGCCTATTTGGTTAATTGCGATTGAGGTATTGGGTTTGTGCGCATTTCCTATATTGTTTATTGCTTTGCCGGGTTTGCGCGATCGCGGCTGGGGGTTAGCAAAAACATTTGGAATATTGGGGCTGAGCTATTTTGTATGGCTGCCAACGAGTCTGAAATTTTGGTATTATGAGCGGCTGACAGTTTGGGTTTCACTGTTGTTGCTGGCGGCGCTGGGAAGCTTTGTTTTCCTAAAAAAGCGCAGGGAAATTTTGGACTTTTTGCGGCGTGAGCGCAATTACATATTAATAACAGAAATTGTTACGTTGGCGGCGTTTTTGGCGTTTGTGGCAATACGGGCCGCTGATCCGGATTTATGGCATATTTTTCGCGGCGGCGAAAAACCGATGGAGCTGGCTTTTCTAAACGGAATATTGCGCAGCCGCACGCTGCCGCCGCTAGATCCCTGGTTTTCCGGCGGATATATCAATTATTATTACTTTGGGCAATTCTTATTTGCCACGCTGATTCAACTAACGGGTATTGTTCCCACTACGGCGTTTAATTTAGCAATTCCTACACTGTTTGCGCTTACGATATCTGGCGCAATTTCGGTTGCCAGCGGAATAT
>JAKAOI010000344.1 GCA_021812265.1 Chloroflexota bacterium
TGTGATACGCAAGGGCTAAAGCCATACCGCTTACTGCACACCCTCAAGGGTGGCGGCTTGCGCGGCTAAAGCCTATTTTCTGTCAATTTGGCGGAATGAAGACACCAAAGTTTTGCCGGATACTGTTGACAAAACGCATATATTGGCTGTTATGATTTTCTAATTATGCTATCGGCAAAAATAAGAAAAATTATAGGGCTACTATATTTCTTCAGGAAAATGCGTCGATAGCAAGGCTGAGATTCAAAGGAACAAGTTGTTTTATATGTGAGGATGAAGAGGCGATTCACAACGCTTTATTTAAATTTTTCCCACCTAACTTTTATTTTTGGAGAAATTGGCGCCAAATTTGTATATATTCGCTATAGTAGTGTTAGCGGAAAACGCTGAGGATGTGAAAATGGATGTTTAGCAGAATCAGTGATAGATAGCCGACTGATGTACAATTCAAGGATAGAAAGCGTTTTTCATGAAGGATTATTTAGTTATCGATCGTGATGAATCCGTTGCTATTTCAATAGCGGATCTTCTTATCAGTCATGGATATAATACAGACTATGTGGCTGCCGAACAATTTGCGCCGCCGCAAAAAAAATATCAGACAATTATTGTGGAAATGCCGGCAATGGATAACCCTGCGCTGAAGCGTTTTATACAGCATGCGCGTAAAAAATTCGGCGCTGCGATTGTCGCCACTGCCTCTGCAAAAGATTACCTGCGCTTTGCCGGTGAGTTTCGGTTTGACAGTGTTATAATTAAGCCTTTTCCCGTTGCAGAATTGCTGCGCAACACACAACTGGCGCAGTACGCCCAAAAAGCGGCATAGCTAATACTTCATATTTTTGAACCGGCTCCGGAACAATATTGAAAAATATCCCCCGGAGCCGGTTGCTGTGTTTTGCGCACAAAATTACTTTGCCAAAGAAGAAACTGCGTCGTTCAGTTCCTTGCCCGGTGTAAAACGAACGCGCATTTTTTTCGGAACCACGATTTTTTCGCGGGTCTGGGGGTTTACACCGCCATGCTCTGCGCTTTCTTTTACGCTGAACGCGCCGAAATTGATAAGGCGTACTTCATCACCGTTTTGCAGTGATTCACGAATTGCGTCTAGCACGGCGTTAACAAATTCAGTTGATTCTTTGGTTGTTTTATTGGTTTTCGCTACGACCTTTTTAATCAGGTCTTGTTTTGAAATTGTGCCCATGTAATTCTCCTCTTTTGGGGTATGTATTTGGAAAGCAGAAATTCGCGCCTTCGCATTTCTACCCACTATCAGCGAGTATAGCATATGCCTATGCTCGTTATGCTCGCTTGCTTTAATACCTGAATTTTACCGGAATGGAGCATGCAAAATATTGCAAAACATCATAAAGCTAGGAAAATCCTAGGATCATTAATTTTATTTCGGCAAAATAATTCAAGATATTCAGATGAATTCCCCCAAAAACATTTTTTAACACATAGTACTAATTTACCATATTTATGGTTAAAAATTGAAAAATTTACTCATAAAACCTGTAAAAGCGTGCTATGATTTTGTCAAGCGATAAACAGTTGTATTGCAAAAATGTTATGGCCAGTTTGGGGGAATCATTACTTTTGCAGTATCCTGGGTGCTATACTCCTTGTAAAGCATGTGTTTGGCGGTAATGGACAGTTTACCTGCTGAAACTGCGGTGATGTATCAATAAAGCTGAAAAAGGCGCGGGTTACCTGCTCAGCTTTGCTATATTTATCTGGGAGGGTATGCGCTTATGAGTTATGCAAGACGCAAAACAAACAAAAAAAAGGGCCGTGTTCCTTTGTCCATGCGCCATATATCACAGTTGCACTCCGGAAAAATATTAGTTGTTGATGATGATAAAACCGTTGCTATCACTCTTAATGAAATTTTGCGGCAATCTGGCTATTATTCAGATTTTGCCTGTTCCGGCAAAGAAGCGCTGGATTTTTTGCGGCGCCATAAAACGGATCTGATTATTGTTGATTTGCGCTTGAATGATATGAATGGATTGGATCTTCTTACCGAATCACGAAAATTGCAGCCTGCGTCTATGTCTATTGTGTTAACCGGATTTGGCACAATGGAGTCGGCTATTCGCGCTATGCGTGAAGGAGCCTTTGATTATTTGATCAAGCCTACCGATACCGATGAATTGCTGATGCGCATCAGCCATGTTTTTGAACGCCGCAAATTAATGGATGATTTGGAAAAACGAGTAACAGAACTGGAAGCCGCCAATGAAGAAATTGATCGCATCAATACGAATCTGCAGGATGATATCGATCTTGCCACCAAAAAATTGCAAGAACATATCAGTGAATTGAGCGCCACAAAAGACGCTCTTGAACAGCAGCGTTCAACCCGCGAGCTGTTTATGAATATGGTGGTGCATGAATTGCGGAATCCGCTTCAACCTATTAAAGTTGCCGCTGATATGATCAGCAAAGTTGCTGAAGATAAAGATAAAGTTACTAAATATAACGCTATAATCCAAAAAGAAATTGCGCGTATCAGCCAGTTAATCAATGATTTAAATGATGTTACCAAAATCGATTTGCAGCGATTTTCGGTCCATTGCTCATATGCTGATGTTGCTGCCGTTGTAAGGCGGGAGTATGATTCGTTTGCTTGCGCGCACACAGAACGCCGTTTTGCCCTTCATTGCGGCCAAGACCCTATTATGTGTATGATTGATGAAAAACGCATTTCTCAGGCAATTATGAATTTGCTGGATAACGCTTTTAAATATTCCTATGATAAAACGCTGATTACCGTTACTGTAGCGCTGACGTTGGGCGATGCCGGTTCTTTTGTTGATATATCTGTTGAAGATGAGGGTGTTGGGGTGCAGGAAACTAAATTGAATGTAATATTCGATCCATATTTTCGCTTGCGTGAGGCAGACCCCAAAATAGAGGGTATGGGGCTGGGATTATATATTACTCGCGGTATCGTTGAAGCGCACCACGGACAAATTTTTGCAACTGCAGCTTCAGATCGCAAAAAAGGCTCTATATTTACCATTCATCTGCCCGTCGCCAATATGACTGACGCAGGATAACTCTTGCCACGGTTTTTATTTGTGATCTCTATAGTTTGACGTTTAGCCAAGCCGTATGAGAAAAATTGTTTTACCTTGGAATCCAGATGCAGTTAACAATCATGCTCCAGTTTCAGCAGTAGGACTTTCGCTTGAAAGAAAAACACATCTCTAACGCCGGATCGCATTATTTGGTCCGGTGAAGGTGAAAATGTTATCTATTGGGTGATGTATCCGGCCGGCATGTAAAACTCGAAACCATGGCTTATCTGCGTGCGGGTTTTGCGGGAACAGGCAGTTTCGGCATGTTTGGCATAGGCAGCGTGTCAATGCTCTTGATCTTTGATATATGCCGCCGGTCAACAGAAA
>JAKAOI010000345.1:0-974 GCA_021812265.1 Chloroflexota bacterium
TGATATAAAAAGAAATTGCAAACGCCGCTTACTCCATTTGCCCAGGCGCAAACATTTCGCGGATATCACGGAATAACGCTTCTCCCGAGCCTACACCGGTAGCCACAGCGTTGGTGTCCAGCACACGAGTGTTTGGCTCTACCAGCGCCGCGTGCCTGCGGTTCACGCATAAATGATCTAAACCGGCGTCGAGCAGCAGCCACTCCGACATCAGCACATATCCGGCCCAAACCCGCACTTCTTTAGTTCGCTCCCAAACCGGTTCTCCATAGCGAAAAGCGTGATCATAATAATCGCTGGCGCGAATTGCAAATGGAAACAACCGCTCTTTTATCGGCTCTCCTTCAACAATCCCGGAATGAATCAGCGTGTTCACTAAGTCGCTGGTTCGTTTGTTGCGCGGCTCTACCTGCGTAAGAATCACACCACCCAAGGTCAGCCTTGCCGTGCCTTCGCGAAAGCGCCGCAACAGCCGCAGCGTTGCGTCTAATCCCTCCAAAGAAGCGGCGCTGGGAGTAAACGGAATAAGCATTCTATCCATGGCAAACATAGAATTATCCAGCAATATACTGTCATCCGAAGGACAATCTATCAGCATAATATCAAAGGCGGAATCAACACTTCGCAAAAAGCCGTCCAACACAAGCGGAGATTTCATGTTGCGGGCAATATTTCCCAAACCGTCATCAAACGGCAGCAGTGACACTAAGCCGCCGCCCCAACTGGGCTTAGAAACCAGCGGCACCGGCAGCATTTGGGTATCATACGCCATAATAGTGTCATCCGGATGGGGAATTTCATCGGCAGAAAGCTGGCAAAAAGGCGCCAGCAGTTCACTGAACACCCCATGGTCGCTGGCCGGCCAGCAATCGCGAAAAGATGTAGAGGTTGTGCCCGGCATCGCTAAATCGATAACAAGCACGCGCGCGCCATACAGCGCCAGCAGCCGCGCCAGCGTAATAACAGTGGTAGAT
>JAKAOI010000345.1:984-3404 GCA_021812265.1 Chloroflexota bacterium
ATGGCGACGCCATATGTTTTGTACATGAAGCGCCTCAACCGCAAAATAGAAATAATATATAATAGGACTTTCGCTTGAACGAGAAGCGCATGGTTCTCGTATCTGCAACAAAGGGAGGTCTGGGGACACCCCAGAACCCTGTACAAGGGGCGGCGCCCCTTGTACATCCCCGATTTTCCATGCTGCAGCGAAAGTCTTGATATAATAGCTTATGAAAACAATATAGCACAGATTTCGCAAGGCTTTTTGTTGGGAAAAGCTATTTTCTATACAGATAACAATACAATATATCCAAGATTCATCGAATCGAATATAGGGTAAGCGCCGGATCGCCGCAACGTTTTTGAATAAGATATTGGACAGGAGATCACCCCAAAGTCTGCAAAAGCGGCGGCGGCCTTTTGCTATGCTGTGCGCAGACAGCCGCTTACACATTCACAATCTCGCTTTTGCAGGGAGCTTTGACGATGTAAATTTCCCTTAAACAATTATCCTTCCGGGGTTAGCATATGCTCCGGACGTACATAGCGATCGAAGTCTTCACCTGTCAGGTATCCCAATGCTATGCACGCTTCACGCAGTGTAGAGCCGTCGTGATATGCTTTATGCGCAACCTCGGCCGATTTATCATAGCCAATATATGGCGATAAGGCAGTGACCAACATCAGCGAGTTATGCAGGAAATGATCGATTTGGGATTGGTTTACCTCTATTCCCTCAACCATATGCTCGCGGAACATATCACAGGCGTCGGAAAGCAATCGAACAGAGTGCAATAAGTTGTGAATAATAACCGGTTTAAACACATTCAGTTCAAAATTGCCTTGAGAGCCGGCGAAAGCAATTGCCATATCATTGCCCATAACTTGCGCGCAAACCATAGTCATTGCTTCGCTTTGCGTTGGGTTTACCTTACCGGGCATAATGGATGAGCCGGGTTCATTCGCAGGCAAAATCAATTCGCCTAAGCCGCAGCGTGGGCCAGACCCCAGCCAGCGGATGTCGTTAGCTATTTTCATAAGCGAAGCCGCCAGTGTTCTTACTGCGCCGCTGGCCATTACCAACGGATCGTGGCTGGCCAACGCCGCAAATTTATTTTTAGCGGAGACAAACGGCAACCCCGTAATATCTGCAATTTTAGCTGCGCCGCGCGCCGCAAACTCTGGATGCGTGTTCAGTCCGGTGCCTACGGCAGTGCCGCCCAGCGCAAGCTCAAAAACACCTTTCAATGTATACTCCAGCCGATCGATATCTTGATCCAGCTGCTCTACATATCCCGAAAATTCCTGTCCCAATGTTAAGGGAACTGCGTCCATCAGGTGGGTGCGGCCAATTTTGATAACGCCGCTGAATTCATTTGATTTTTTTGCCAGTTCCGCGCGCAGTTTGCGCAAGCTGGGTAAAAGCCGGCTGTTTATTTGTCCGGCGGCGGCAATATGCATAGCGGTAGGAAACGTGTCATTAGAAGACTGCGACATATTTACATCATCGTTTGGGTGAACGGGTTTTTTGCTGCCAAGCACACCGCCGGCCATTTCAATAGCGCGGTTTGAGATGACTTCGTTCGTATTCATATTTGTTTGGGTGCCGCTGCCGGTTTGCCACACACGCAGGGGAAACTGGGTATCCAGTTTACCGTCTATCACTTCTTGCGCCGCCGCAATAATATATTGCGCCTTTTCAGCGGAAAGCTTGCCTAAATCTCTGTTTACTTCAGCGGCGGCGCGCTTTAAAACGCCCAATGCGCGAATCATTTCCCGCGGCATTACATCGCTGCCGATGTTAAAATGAATGAGAGAGCGCTGGGTTTGCGCGCCCCAATATACATTTGCCGGGACTTCTATAGCGCCCATACTGTCTGTTTCAGTGCGGGTTTGCGGTGTATTTGGATTAGACATGACTCATTAGCCTCCACAGCATTGAATACAGGGCTTTTGCCAAACTGAGCAGCCGCGCTATTCAGGCAGATTGAACGTGCAGTATAAGGCGCGCCAATACGGGGAGCGCAGAACGCTCAGCAAGTTTAAGCAGATTTTTTGCGGGCAAAAGCTTCTGCTGCATGAAAAAAATGCAGTTTATATATTGCTTTTATTGTAACTCATTCACGCGGCAGAAAATCAGCAAATATGGCGTACAATAGCGCGAAATTTACGGATTTTCGGGGCAATGGCGTTTATTTTGCGACTTCCGTTTGCGCGGATGCAGTTTCCGTTTCTGCCGGCGGATCAAACTTGGTAAAAAGCGGTTTCGGCTCCGGAAGCGCCTGTCCTGCCGGAATTTCCGCAAAACGCCAAGGCTCATCTTTTACTAAACCGCTGCATCCCAACAATTCGTGCAAGCGCTGCGCGGCAGAGGGAATATATGGCGTAAGCGTTATTCGCAGCGCGCCCAACGCTTGAATAACAGTATATAAAATGACG
>JAKAOI010000007.1 GCA_021812265.1 Chloroflexota bacterium
CCCAAAATTCACATAATATCGCCACACCCTGATCGCAGCCAGTATACGCCTATGCGTGGTTTCGTGGTATACTCAAGTAATATGCAATTCGCGGCTTTACGCCGCAGCGCGTACACATTTCACAATGGCTTCTGCGCCGCACATAGTACATAATTATAGCTGCTGAACAGACAGCGCATTTTGATAGATCAGGACTTTCGCTTCAGGATAGAAAATCGGGGTGTACAAGGGGCAGGCGCGCCTTGTACGGGACTCTGGGGTGTCCTCCAGGCCTCCCTTTATTCAGATACAAGAAACATGCGCCTCTCTTTTAAGCGAAAATCCTATAGATAAAAAATTTGAGTAAAATGGAGGTTAAAAAGTTGAACGTCACCTTTGAAACAACTGAAGACAGTGAGGCAACTTTTACCGTTCAATTAGAATGGAATGAAATTCTTAAAGAATATAATAAGGTTCTGAACGGATATATTCAAAAGGCAAAAGTGCCGGGTTTTCGGCCGGGCCATGCGCCCAAATCGATGATTGAACGCATGTATAACAAAAATCTTCTGTTAAGTGAAGCTGTAGAAACACTGGCAGAAAAAGCGGCCGTCCAAAAAGCCTTTGACAGTGATGTTACTATTTTAACTCATGCGCATTTTCACACTGAATCAGTCGATGAAGGAAAAGACATTACTATAACCGGAACTTTCCCCGTTTTAGGGAAAGGTGTGTTGGATGATTACAGCGATATCCACATCCCTGTACACAATATTGTGGTATCAGATGAAGAAGTTGACCAAGTCATTGAGTCATATCGCACAGAACATCCCATCTATAAAGCTGTAGATCGACCCGCACAGATCGGTGATTCCATTACGGTAGGAATGGTATATGTTATTAACGAAAAAACCGTTGGCGATTTAGATCAAGATCAACAGTTCGAGCTGATAGAAAACCGCAGCGGATTATTTGCAGGAATAGACGCTTTTTTAACCGGTATGTCTGAAGGAGACACCAAGGAATTTGAAACAACCCTCCCCAATGACTATCCTTCTGAAATGTATGCAGGAAAAACGATCCATTTTACGGTCGTGATACGGCAAGTTTCCGAAAAAGAATATCCTGTAATCGACGATGGTTTTGCAAAACAAGAAGCCGGTGTAGATTCTGTTGAGCAAATGCGCAATTCGATTCGCTCAAATCAATATTTCCAAAAATTGCAAAGTATGGAACGAAACTTGCAGAGTGAATTAATCGATCAATTAGTTGCCAAGTTAGAGCTGAATGTTCCAAAAGAATTGGTAGACACTGAAGTTACAGATATTTTACAAGATCTATCGGAACTGATCGGTGAATCAATGCAATTAGATGATTACTTTAAAATGATTGGGAAAGATGAAAACACATACCGTGAAGAAGTCCGACCAGACGCAATTCGCAGAATTAAGCAACGCAGAGCGCTTAGCCTTGTGGCCGATCGCGAAAATATTACTGTAACCGCGCAAGATATTCAAAACGTTATCAATGACTATAACAAATCAAAACCCGGCCAACATTTACGATATTCGCAGTTAAGCAATAATCAGCGTATCATTATTGTAAATCGGCTGCGTAATGAACGGGCGCTGGATTTGCTGAAAAAGCGAAGCTATGTATACGATACAGCAGAAAACAGCGAAGCGCAGGCTTCGGTGTCGGCTGAAGAATCCCCGCAAGAGGAAATTAAACAAATTGGGGAAGATACTCTTGCCTCAGAGCCTGTTGTTGACGATACTATATCATAGTAAGAGAATATACGCCGGTAATATATCTTTCTCCGGCGCTATGTTTCATGATATAAACTTGTTGTAATATTGATATAGACCTGAACATGAAAAAGGAATAAGGGGAGTTTGGGGACACCCCAAACCCCGTCAGGAGGCCCGCTGCCTCCTGCGCCTCTGCTATATTCTTTGCTTGCGCTCAGGTCTCTAAGACTTTCGCTTGAAAGAGAAGCGCATGTGTTTCTCGTATCTGAAAGCAGAGGGAAAACTGGGGACACTCCGGAACCCCGTACAAAGGGCGCTGCCACTTGTATATCTCCAATTTTCTCTGCTGAACGAAAGTCTTGATTTAGTGAAAATGGCGGGCTAACTTGCTGCCACGAAAGGGAAAAGCATGACATATCGATGCTCATTTTGTCAAAAAAACCAAGATGAGGTGCAAAAGCTGATTGCTGGCCCGTCTGGTGTCTATATCTGTGACGAGTGTGTCGATCTTTGCCGGGAAATTATCGAAGAAGATCACTCGCATGCGCCAAAAACGCCACGAGCAGCCAGCGCAAAACTTCCGACACCGAAAAAGATACATGAGCAGCTTGACCAGTACGTCATTGGACAAGACCGCGCTAAAAAATCACTCGCAGTCGCGGTATATAACCATTTCAAACGCATCAATATGATTGGCCAATCTGATGATGTTGAAATCAGCAAAAGTAATATTTTGCTGGTTGGGCCAACCGGCAGCGGTAAAACTCTGTTGGCGCAAACTCTTGCAAAAGTGCTGGATGTGCCGTTTTGTATTGCAGACGCAACCGCGCTTACAGAAGCAGGTTATGTTGGCGAAGACGTGGAAAATATTCTGCTGCGGCTGATTCAAGTCGCCGATTTTGATATTGCCCGCGCCGAACGCGGCATTGTATATATTGATGAAATTGATAAAATTGCACGCAAATCCGATAACCCTTCAATTACTCGGGATGTTTCCGGTGAAGGAGTGCAGCAAGCTTTACTAAAAATTATTGAAGGCACAGTTGCAAATGTTCCCCCACAAGGCGGACGTAAACATCCTCATCAGGATTTCCTGCAAATAAATACGCAAAATATCCTATTCATCTGCGGCGGCGCGTTTGAAGGTCTCGATAAACAAGTTGCCACTCGGCTGAATAGCGCACGCTCACTGGGTTTTACCGCTGCGCCGTTTGATACGAAAACCACAAATAATGCGCTGGCCCACGTTATGCAGGAAGATCTGTTGAAGTTTGGGCTTATTCCCGAATTTATCGGCCGACTCCCCGTACTCGTTTCGCTGGACAGTCTCGATTCCGATACGTTAATCCGTATTTTAACCGAGCCGCGCAACGCTATCACCAAGCAATACCAGAAAATTTTACAGCTCGACCGAATAGAACTAGTGTTTACACCCGATGCGCTGGAAGCAACTGCTGAAGAAGCAATAAAACATAAAACCGGCGCGCGCGGCCTAAGAACAATTTTAGAATCCGTTTTGCTGGATGTTATGTTTGAGGCCCCTTCGCGAAATGATGTGCGTAAAGTGGTGATCAACGGCGACGTTATTCGCAAAATAACCAAACCGCAAATGCTGCTGCGCGATGGCAAACCAGTTTCAGGAACCGTTGCTGATGTGCCCGGATCGGCCACTGCTTAACGCGGCACGCGCTGTATCAGCAGTTCCCAATTCAATTATGCTTATTTAACCGAAGCTTTTGCTTCGGTTATTTTTTAACATAGGCATTCGCTTCAGCAGAGAAAACGGGGGATGTACAAAGGGCAGGCGCCCCTTGTACGAAGTTCTGAAGTGTTCCCATGATCTCCCGCTGTTTCAGATATGAGAAAATATACTTTTCTTTCAAGCGAAAATCCAATAAATAAATAAATAAATATAAACTATAAACAAAAAATAAGCGCAAGGTGTATTTTTGCGCTTATTGAAGTTTGATGACTGAGAAAATTGCTGCCATCGTTAAGAAGCATAATCTTTTAAAAGCGGATTGAAACCGGGCGCACGCAGTTTGCGCAACGCTTTTACTTCTATTTGGCGAATCCTCTCCCGTGTCAGCCGAAATTCATGGCTAACCTCTTCTAAGGTATACGCATGACCGTCTTTCAGTCCGTTACGCATCTCAATAATCTTTCTTTCCCGCGGATGCAATGTTTCCAGCGCTGTATCTATCTGGTCGCGCATTGCCTGAATTGCAACTGCGTCTATCGGCGCAACGATAGATGGATCTTCAACAATATCGCCAAGATGATATTGTTCGTCATCAGCAATAGGCGCGTCTAAAGAAATCGGCTGTTCCGACATGCCTAAAAGCTCAACAACTTTATCTTTGGGAACACCAGCCACTTCAGCGATTTCTTCAGGGGTTGGCTCTCTGCCATTTTCTTGATATAAGTTGCGATGTATCCGTTTTAATTTAAAAATTAATTCCATTACATGCACGGGAATGTGAATGGATCGCGAATATTCAGCTATTGCGCGTGATATCGCCTGGCGTATCCACCAAGTAGCATACGTGCTGAATCGGTTTCGCCGTCGATAATCAAATTTTTGCGCCGCGCGCATAAGACCAAAGTTGCCTTCTTGAATTAAATCCAGCAACGGCATTCCTTGACTGGAATAACGCTTGGCAATACTGACAACCAAACGCAAATTGCACTCAATCAATTTGGTGCGGGCAATAGTGTCTCCGCCGGCAATTCGCTCGGCTAGAATTAACTCTTCTTCGGCGTTCAGCAGCGGGTACCGGCCGATTTCCTTTAAATATTGCTTCACCGCATCATCCGTGCGGTCGTCATCGTCATTTTCGGGTTCAAATTCCTCTAAAATATCAATATCCGAAATTGCTTCTGTTTGTTCCATTTCCTGCTCTGCTTCGTTCGTATCACTTTGCTGCATCCGCAATGTTGAAGTAAATCTGGCTTGAACATTCATAGTCTGATGCTCCTTCAGTCCCAAAATAAGGAAATACATAAAATTTTTCTGCGCTTTCCTGCGCGTAACTCTTTATTATGCACACTGATAACCACAATTGTAGTGTAAATAATTATGCAAGATATAGAATATACGTTCTTGTATAGATAAATCTTGGAAAACAGTGGTCTTGTACAAATTTGGCAAAATATTTAGGGACAAAACATATGAAAATTGCCCTGAAAAATAGGAGTTTCGGGTACCGTTTTGGGCATTTCGGCCCGCTGTTTATGGACTTCGCGGCCATATTTACCGGAAAAATTTTCCGCTGCATGGGGATTTTTACCCAATTTACTGCATGGACAATCAGAAAAGCGCCAGCCGGGACGTCAGCTCTTTTACTCAGCCAGTATCCTCACGCCGCAGACAGCGCTATTCTCACAATTTTGCTACACTCACTCAAGCTTCTTGAAATAACACCCATGTATAGTATATACTCTTTAGTATAAACCCCTACCCGGGGGGTACGGATATTATTCCGCAGAATATAAAGAGGCAAAATAATGAAAGCAGATACCGAAGATATCTTGAAACGGATGCGCTATATTGAAGGGCACTTAAGCGGCATTCGCAAAATGATTGAAGCAGATCAATACTGCGTAGATATTTTGCGGCAAACTTACGCTGTGCGTAAGTCCATTGAAAAAATGGAAGCAATTATTCTGGAAAATCACCTGCGAACATGTGTGCCCAACGGCATTCGCGAAGGTCGCGAAGACGCAGTTATCTCTGAACTCATCCAGCTTTATAATCTTGCGGGAAATCAGGAAAAGTAACGGGAAAGAAGGCCCATACCCTATTATGTCTCATAATCAAATCGCTTCTGCCAACGCTCAAACGCTGACAACAGCCGCTCTTGCGCTGGAAGGTATGAGTTGCGCTTCATGCGCAATGCGAATAGAAAAAAATTTAAAAAAAGTCCCGGGAATGCAAGAAGCGTCTGTCAATTTTGCCAGCGAACGCGCCAGTGTTGTCTTCGATCCTTCTGCTGCTTCCATTGAAGACATCATCCAAAAAGTTCGCGACACTGGCTACGACGCCACAGTAGCTTCTCAGGAAACGCCAAACGCTGCGCCCAAAGAAGAGGCGCTGGAACTGGTTATTACCGGCATGACCTGCGCTTCGTGCGCGCGCAGAGTTGAAAAAGCGTTAACAAAAACAGCTGGAGTGCTGTCGGCGAATGTAAACTTGGCAACAGAACGCGCCACGATAACGCTTGATCCTTCTGCTGCGTCAATTCAAGACCTGAAAAACGCCGTTACAAACGCCGGATATGGGGCCGAAGAAATTATCGAAGAGCCGCCGGCGCTTGCAATGCAAGAAACAGAAGCGCACGAAGATCCGCATGCGCTGAAACAGAGGCTAGACCTGCAGCGCCGCAAAAACAAGCTGCTGCTTGGCGCCGCGCTGACGGTTCCAGTCGCCATACTATCTATGTTCTTTATGAATCGGTTTCCCGGTGAAAATATCTTGCTATTTGCGTTAACATTACCAATTTGGGGATATGTTGGGTGGGATTTTCACAGTGTCTCTCTCCGCGTGCTGCGGCATTTCAGCGCAAATATGGATGTGCTGGTCAGCTTAGGATCCACCGCAGCTTTTTTCATGAGTGCGGCTGCAACCCTATTCCCCGCGGCAACCGGTGGCGTAACGTTTTATGACACTGCCGCATTAATTATAACGCTTATTTATTTAGGTAAATATCTCGAGGCAAAAGCAAAAGGGCAAACCAACGAAGCTATTCGCAAATTGGCGGGGCTGCGCGCGCATATTGCGCATGTAGAACGCGGCGGCCAAGTGTATGACATTGCCGCTGAGCAAATTCGCGTCGGTGATATTTTAATTGTGAAAACCGGTGAGAAAATTCCGACGGATGGAGTCGTTGTTGGCGGCGCATCATCGGTAGACGAATCGATGATTACCGGTGAAAGCATGCCGGTGGAAAAACACGAGCAAGACGCTGTTATTGGCGCAACAATAAACCAAACAGGAATGCTGCGTGTGCAAGCAATAAAAATCGGCAAAGATACTATGCTGGCCAATATTATTCGCTTGGTAGAACAGGCGCAGGGATCAAAAGCGCCCATCCAGCGATTTGCCGATACAGTTTCGGGTATTTTTGTTCCGGTAGTGTTAGGGATTGCCGCCGCTACCTTTGTAGGCTGGTATGCCGCGGGGGCAGTTTGGGGTGTTCACCTTGCCGGCGGCGCGCATACCATTACGTGGCTGAATGCGCTTATAGCGGCAATCGCAGTTGTGGTAGTGGCTTGCCCGTGTGCGCTGGGTCTGGCGACACCTACGGCTATTATGGTTGGCACAGGGGTTGGCGCAGAAATGGGCATTTTAATTAAAGGCGGCGAAAGTTTAGAGCGAATGGGGTCGGTTACCGCAATTGCGCTGGACAAAACCGGCACGATTACTCGCGGCAAGCCGCAATTAACTGATGTTGTTGTCAGCCCGCAAAGCCGATATTCTGCCGAAGAAATTTTACGAATGGCGGCAGGCGTTGAGTTCGCATCGGAACATCCGGTGGCGCAAGCGATTGTGGCGGGCGTAAAACAACGAAATATCTCCCCTGCCACCGATATCAGCAACTTTGCTGCGGCGCCGGGCCGCGGAGTTCGCGCCGAAACAGAAGGACATAGTATCATTGTCGGAACCCGCGCATATATGCAGGAAATGCATGTCGAAGCCGATTCACTCGAGGCGTTGCGCGGCGTATTTGAATCACTGGAAAATGCCGCTAAAACGGTAATGATTGCAGCAATAGACGGGCAAGCGACGGCGGCGCTGGCAGTTGCCGATTCAGTTAAAATTGGATCAAAAGAAACCATACAAAAATTACAGCAGCAAGGAAAACACGTTTGGATGATTACGGGTGATAATAAGCGAACCGCAGCAAGTATTGCTGAGGAAGTCGGTATAGACCCGGAACATATTCTGGCGGAAACCTTGCCCGAAGACAAATCGAAAACAGTGGAATATCTGCATAATCGCGGTGAAATTACGGCGTTTGCGGGTGACGGAGTAAATGACGCTCCGGCGCTGGCGGCGGCAGATATTAGCATCGCCATGGGTTCGGGTTCCGAAATTGCTATGGAAGCTGCGGATATTACATTGGTAAAAGGTAATTTACGAAGCATTGTTACCGCAATAGATTTAGCTCGTGAAACAATGAAAACAATTCGGCTGAATTTATTCTGGGCGTTTGGCTATAACGTTATTCTGATACCGCTGGCGATTATTTCTCCTGCGATACCGGGTCTGCGAGATACAGCGCCCATCTTCGCCGCCGCAGCAATGGCGCTGTCATCTGTTACGGTAGTGAGCAATTCTCTTTGGTTACGCCGGCTGAGCAAACGCTATGCGGCTGCTTCATCCGTGTAATATACGAGGCAATTGTTGGATTAAAGCAAAAACCTCGATATCATCTATATACAACAATCATCTGGGTTGCGGGGCTTCCCGCAGCTGCGGAAAATGAAGAAAGGTTTACTCTTATGTCTGCTCTTCAAGATGTTACTTTGTCAGTTCCTGATGTGAGCTGTGAACATTGCGTTAAAACAATCAACGGCGCATTAAGCAAAGAAAGTGGTGTAGAGTTTGTTGAGACAAGCGTTCCGACAAAATCGGTGCATGTTCGATTCGATTCCGACACTATTTCCATGACAAGAATTGAAGAAATTCTTGATGACGCCGGCTACGCTGTAGCAAAGGCGTAGCGCGCCGCCAGTTTGTGCGCTATACATCCGATTGACTAAGGCGGTATAATCGCTGCAGACGTTCGGGTTCTTGCGCCACAAGCCATGGATCTGCTGACAACATTGCGAATGCTTCGGCAAAATAGGGCCGGCTTTCATCTAATCGGCCCAACGCCGCTAAGCATTCCGCAATTTCTTCGCTCACATAGCCGGCTTGCTGTTCCTCGGATGCCGCCCATTCCGCGTACAGCGTCTGCTGCAACGCTAAAGCTTCTTGAATTTGGTTCAAAGATCGCAGCGAGCGGCCAACACACCAGCGCGCGACGCGAATTTCTTTGGCGTTGCCTGTAGTTTGCTGAAACACATAGGCGCGTTGAAACATTGCCATTGCTTGTTCATATTGCCCCGCTTCGTGATAGGTCCAGCCAATATTGTTATACAGCGCTCCGCGCCAATGCTGCGCCTGCGGATTGTTGGTTTTTTCAGCCAGCGTCAGCGCCTGTTCATTCCATGTCAGCCGTTCACTCGGCGGCGCAGCAATACCCAGCATATGCAGCGCGTCTATCGCATGATATTCTTCACCCTGCGCTATAGCAGACTGATAGGCGCGTTGAAACCAAAGAACCGCTTCTTCCGGCCTGCCGGAGGAATTAAAAACACGCCCACGCTCTAATAGATAGCGCGCCAGCGCTAACGAAGCAGCATTTTGAACCAGCGGCGCAACAATATCTAACGTATTGTGCGCTTCGGCAAACTGTCGCTGCAGACCTTGCGCGCGCGCAATTTGGGTCAGTAATTGCAGATAATATGAAGTATTGCCCATAAATTCAGCTTGGGGCAGCAATTGCCGAAATTTAACCTCTGTTTCTGCAGGATTGGCATAATCCCATAATACATCAAAATCGGGAAGGGGGAATGAATTCATATCTTTCGTTTCACTTTTTCTGATATTACTATTATTTAGTATAACAATTTTTTCATAAGTAGGACTTTCGCTTGAAAGAGAAGCGTATGGTTCTCGTATCTGCAATAAAGGGAGGTCTGGAGATACCCCGGAACCCAGTACAAGAGGCGGCGCCCCTTGTACATCCCCGATGGTTCCATGCTGCAGCGAAAGTCATGCATAAGATTGCTTGCGGGAAAAGCCGCCATTTCATTTCTGCGGCGACTGTTTTGCATCTGACAAAATACTTGAACGCATGCTATAATATACATTATAAATGTTTTATTTATACAAAAATACTATATTTTAAGTAAGAAGATATGTAAACAAGAAGCAGGCAATATAAATACAGAGCCTAACAGACTCACCCAATTATCTTATAATCCCACTCTGCGCATATTAATTGCAAAAATCCTGCAACATCCAACATGCGGTGGATTTCCATCTCGTGGCGCGACGCCAGAACAACAAGAATCAAGAATCCGCTCTGGCTTCAGCCTCTGCGGAGTATCAATGATGGATATGGGACTTTTCCAAATAAACCGCTGAAAATCCCCGTTTTTGGGTTATTATGCCGAGTGGTATTGACCTTCAGGCGGCGCCGTTTGGCGAAGGAGTGCGGCTGATTATTGATTAATCTGCCAACATTGGCGTTATTATACAGCCAGACCCACGAATAACTACGGAAATATTTTGCATAGTGGAAGTTGGATGAAAAGTGCGATATGCTGGATATAAGCATTATTTATATCTCGAGATATGCGCTGAAAGGTCCCAAAAATATGGCAGATGGTGTAACTATCGTTACCGATTTCCCCTTCGATTCGGCTGATACAAATTATTTGCAAAAATCCGTCGAATCCACCGCTATATGGCATTTTATCCGTGACGCCGCGGCGCTTCGCCTAAACGTTCCGCACGCCGATATTATCTGCTCTTTTCGGCCGCCAAATGATATAGCGCAGACTGCGCAGCGTCTAAAATGGCTGCAATATCCCGGAGCCGGAGCAGATAGTTTAATCGAACAAGGTTTTGATTTAGCAAAATTGCCATTCAAAATTTGCACCGCAAATATTGTTAACGCAGTTGCCACTGCAGAGTATGTTATAAGCGCCGCGTTGCTGTTTGCGCATAAATGGGACGCTATTTTAAATATGCAGGCAAAAAAAATCTGGGCAACCGGCCGCGAATTAAGCGAAATTCGCGCCTTTGAACTGCAAGGTAAAACAATGGGAATAATTGGTTTAGGGGCAGTTGGCAGGCATGTTGCAAAATTGGCGCGCGCCTTCGGCATGAAAACATTGGGCGTTCGACGAACAGACACCAGAGAAGATGATGAAGACACCATCTGCGACAGCGTTTCTTCCGCAGCATATTTAACCGATGTTTTAGAAAAATGCCATTATGTTGTGCTGGCGCTGCCGTTAACAGCCGCCACAAAACACATTATCAATGAAGCCGCGCTGAAAGCAATGCGCCACGACGCTTATTTAATTAATATTGCGCGCGGCGCCATCATTCACGAACCTTCTTTAATTCGCGCCATGCGAGAACGATGGATTGCCGGCGCCGTTCTAGATGTTACCGAAACAGAGCCGCTTCCGGCGTCCAGCCCGCTTTGGACTATTCCCGGAGTATTTATTTCGCCGCACGTTTCCGGTTTAACAACCGGATATAGCCGCCGTGTCGCCGAAATATTTGCGCAAAATATCAACCGGTTTCTGCAAGGACTGCCGCTGCTGTATCAGGTGGATCCGGAGAGAGGCTATTAATATGAAATAGCAAAGAAAATATCTTGAGGAATATGATATGCTGTGTATGCCCTAATGTTGGGGCCGCCGGGGCGTTAACATTATTCCCGGCATGAACCACTGCAGCGATGTTTGCTGACAGTATCTGTATTATTGAGGCTTTATTTTTATGGCGTCGTATCGAGTAACCGTTATCCCCGGCGATGGCACCGGTCCCGAAATTATGCAAGCCGCGCAAAGAGTTCTTGAGGCTACCGGCATAGGCTTTGAATGGGTGGTTCAGGAAGCCGGTCAGGCGGTTTTGGAGCGCGAAGGCGTTATTCTTCCTGAAAGAGTTATTGAATCCATTAAAGACACAAAGGTCTGTTTAAAAGGTCCCCTTACTACTCCCATGCTTCGCGGCATCCGCAGCGCAAATGTTACCCTGCGAAAAAATTTAGATTTATACGCCAATATTCGCCCCGCGCATTCGTATGCCGGCATGCGCTCGCGATATAGCCGAGTTGACTTAGTCATCATCCGCGAAAATACCGAAGATTTATACTCCGGAATCGAATTTCAACGCGGATCTCCCGAAATGGCCGAGCTGGTACAGTGGCTGCATGAACGCGGCTATCAAAATTTAACAACCGACGCAGCTATCAGTATGAAATATATTTCATTTGAAGCGTCGCGCCGTATTGCCAAATTTGCCTTTGAATACGCCACAGCCAATAATCGACGCAAAGTTACAGCCGTGCACAAATCTAATATTATGCGCTTTTCCGATGGCTTATTTTTATCTACCACCGCAGATGTCGCCAAAGATTATCCCAATATTCAATTTGACGACCGAATTGTAGACAGTATGTGCATGCAGCTCACCCAGCGCCCCGAACAATATGATGTGCTCGTACTGCCAAATTTATATGGCGATATTATCTCGGATCTTACCGCCGGTATTATCGGCGGATTAGGTGTGGCGCCAAGCGCGAATATTGGCGAAAATTACGCCGTTTTTGAGCCGGTGCATGGCAGCGCGCCCCGTTATACCGGACAAAACAAAGTGAACCCCATGGCAATGATGTTTTCCGGCGCATTAATGCTAAGGCATTTGGGCGAATATCAGGCGGCTATACAAATTGAACGGGCAATTTCCGAAATTATTGCTGAAGGTAAATTTGTTACCTATGATCTAAAACCTCATCAAGATGACCGAACCGCAGTAGGAACATCTGAGGTTGCTGACGCAATTATTGAAAGAATGCGCGCCGTTCGGGCAGGCAAATAATCTATGGCTATCCCCGCCAAAACATGGAAGGAAGATTGAAGGAAGATGTCACAGCAGCATTCCGCCAGCTTGCAAACTGCCAGAAATAATTTGGAAGGGCTTGCCATAACTCAGTTAGCCGATTACCGGCAGCGCAATGACGAAGATCTGCATTTATTGCTGGATTTATG
Source organism: Chloroflexota bacterium (assembly GCA_021812265.1). Lineage (GTDB taxonomy): Bacteria > Chloroflexota > Ktedonobacteria > Ktedonobacterales > JACDGC01 > JAJYBV01. The sequence goes on from JAKAOI010000007.1 coordinate 12,570, forward strand.
TGATGAATCGCATCAGCTGCCGCTGGATGATATTGAACAAGAAGGCGTTCGCATTGCCGAAGCTAATGACCCGATAGATGTAAGACTGGAAAGCATCGAAAGAACTGCCGACGCGGTGGGCGCCGCAATCGATATGCATTTCGCCGGAATAGAGCCGATGCGATTGTATGCGCGAGAGCAGCTGCGCCGCGCAAGGCGCGCGTATATTATGAGCGTAACCAGAGGTTTTCAGAACGCCATAAATCTTTTGAAAACTGAGGAAAATGAAAAAACGCACCTGTTTCAAGAGCGGCTGCGCGCTTTGCAGCGGGTAAACGCAACCATCAATTCAAATTTCAGTTTAGAAGAAACGTTGGCCGAATCGGCAAAAATTATCAACGCACAAGCGCACAGCGACCTGTGCGCTATTTTTACTGGCGCCGGCGCAGAAGAACTTACGCTGCGCGCCACCAGCCAAGACCCGGCAGATTTTATCGGCCATTATGTAATCCACGTAGGAGAAGAGCTTACCGGCAGAATTGCGCAGCGCGGTTTTCCTGCAGGGGTTGCAGATATTTCCTCGCTGGGGTATGAAGTTATTGAATCGGCCATGTTCGACAGCCGGTTTCGCAGCATTTTTGTTATCCCAATTATCTATTTTGCCAATGATTCTAATACACTCGAAGGCGCGATAACGCTGCTTTCCGAACAGCCGCGTGAATATTCTGTCGAAGAAATCAGCTTTTTGGAAATGATTGCCGGTCAATTAGCGATGGGACTGGAAAACAGCTTTATTTACAGCCGAATGGATGAGCAGTTTCGCCGCCAAGTAAATAGCATCAACACACTGCAGCATATTTCTGCTACTGTTGCCAGCTCTTTTGATCTAAGTCGTGTGCTGGAATTAATCATCTCGCAGGCAACTCCGGCCAGTGGATCTCATTATGGCGCAATTTTTGCCTTTAACACCAATAACGCACTGCAGCTGCAAGCGCATTATCACTTAGACGCGCCCGGCCTGCGAGAAACGGTTATTCGCCACGGCGAATGCTGCGTGGGCCGCGCTATGGAACGCTGCGACCGCACATGGGCGCTGGATTGCATGCACACCGATTCTACCTGCTTTTTGCAAAAACTATCGCTGAAACTGCCAAACGCACATTCTTCATTGGCTATACCATTGGTCAGCAAAGGGCTGCTGCATGGCGTTATGCTGCTGCTTAGCCAAAGTCAGCAAATTCAGCCGCATATGCGCGCCGAAATGGTTGAAACATTGGCTCACGAAGCCGCCGTAGCAATAGAATCAACTCGGCTGTATGAGGAAACATTGCGCGCGTTAGAAGTAAAATCACGATTGCTTCAGGAAATGCATCATCGGGTTAAAAATAACCTGCTCAGCATCGCAGCAATCTTGCGCATGGAACGCCGCAGAACCACATCTGAAGAAGCCGCAAAAATCTTAGCCGAAAGCGTCAGCCGAATTGATGGCATGGCTGCCACACACGATCTGCTATCACGCGAAGAGCAAATCGGATCTGCCAGCCTTGAAGATTTAGCGCGGAAGTTAGTTGGTGTGGTAAGCGCTCACTTAGTTCCGCCATCCATGAAAGTAGATTTTGAAATTCGCGCCGCAGATAAAGTAGAAGTACATTCCCGCGACGCATTGGCGTTATCGCTTATTTTAAATGAATTGATAGCAAACTCAATAGAACATGGCTTCAAAAATTCCGACTACGGCAAAGTAAAAATTGGCGCATGGAAAGAACCCGACTTGATCCATTTAATCATTGCAGATCTTGGACAAAATCTTGCAGATGATATTGACTTCAGCAGTCTATCCAGCTTGGGGCTGCCATTGGTGCGCGATATAACACGCGATCAGCTCCGCGGAACTTTCACTCTGCGACGCGCCCCTTTGCCGGAGTTTTTACGCGATGAAGCCGATGATGAGACAAATTGGACGGTTGCAGAAATTATTTTCCCGGGTGAAATGGCGCCAATTACATCAAAGACAACGTGAAAAAACCGCAAAAATATGGAATTGTATCTGATATGGTACAATTCAAATAACATGAGGACACCGCTATGCGGATACTCACAACAATTTAAGGCAATTGAAAGGAAAAAGCATCATGCGAAAAAAAATTACTGTCGTTGGCGCAGGAAATGTCGGCGCAACGGTTGCCCAACGGGCTGCGGAACGTAATTATGCTGATATAGTTCTTGTAGATATAGTAGAAGGCCTTCCTCAGGGAAAAGCGTTGGATATGTTAGAGGCCGGCCCAGTGATAGGGTATGACTCTTTGATTACAGGAACCAATTCTTATGAGGAAACTGCAAATTCTTCTGTAGTTGTCATCACCTCAGGGTTGGCTCGCAAGCCAGGTATGAGCAGAGATGATCTCGTTCGCGCTAATCAAACCATTATCTCATCTGTAACAGAACAGGTTGCAAAATATTCTCCCGACGCAATTATCGTTGTAGTCACCAACCCGTTAGACGCCATGGCGCAACTGGCGTTTTCCGTCAGCAAGTTTCCCAAAAACCACGTGGTCGGTATGGCCGGTGTTTTAGATACCGCGCGCTTCCGCTCATTCTTAGCCGCTGAACTGAACGTTTCAGTTCGCGACGTACAGGCGTATGTTATCGGCGGTCATGGCGATACGATGATTCCATTAACAAAAATGACAACCATTGCCGGAGTTCCGGTTACTCAGTTAATATCGGAAGATCGCTTGGCGCAAATTGTTCAGCGCACTCGCGACGGTGGCGCCGAAATCGTCAACTATCTGAAAACCGGCAGCGCTTATTATGCGCCTTCGGCCTCCGTTATGGAAATGGTCGACGCAATAATGCTGGATCAAAAACGCATTCTTCCGTGTTCGGCTTATCTGCAAGGCGAATATGGCATTCACGATCTGTTTGTCGGGGTTCCGGTAAAACTTGGCGCATCCGGCATCGAACAGGTTGTGGAAGTAGAGCTTTCCGACGGCGATCGCGCCGCGTTGCAGCGTTCCGCAAACGCAGTAAAAGAAATTGTGGAAGTTATGGGCATTTAAAACCCTGCTTTGGTATACCTCTTTTGCGCGGTTCTGCCGCCACTGCCGAAAGATCCGGAAGAAATTTTTCCGGATCTTTGATCCGGCAGATTATTCTATTACTATTAGTAAGCGTTTTTTTACTATGTTTCAGGTTTGTAAAACATTCAGTTTCGACGCCGCCCACATTCTGCAGGGGTATAACGGCAAATGCGCCAATTTACACGGCCATCACTGGGAAGCCGCCGTATGTATTGAGGGAAATACACTCGACTCGGTCGGCATGTTGATTGATTTTGGTGATATAAAACTCTATTTGCA
>JAKAOI010000346.1 GCA_021812265.1 Chloroflexota bacterium
ATACCGATGGCAATATCGTATTGTTCCGGCCGAATTTTGTTGACTGCAGAGAAAAATTTTTGCAAATCGGTTGGGCCGCGCGCCTTATCGATGATGATGAGCTTATCAATGTCCGGCGACATATCGAAAAATGAGCCAATGGCAGTATCAACAACCGCGGTAATTTCTGCGTTTGGGTAAGCGCGGCGCACACCCGCAATCATTGGCGAAGCAAACAATACATCCCCGATTGGAGTGAGCAGCACAAATAAAATTTTTGGTGCCGGCTGTTCCGGTGTGTGTGCGGCGTTCATATGTAACACACGCCGCTACTGTGTGCGAAGCCGATCATCCGGCTTGGAAGGTTCATAGCGTTTCTTGTTGTTATTCGGTAACAGCGCTTCGGATACTTGATGCGCCGCAGGCCCCGCTCCTGAAACGGGGGCAGCGGTGTCGTTTGCTGAATTAGTTTCGCGCAGCGCCCGTTCAATAATAAACCGCGAAGATGTCAGCACCGGTCTGCTATGGCCGCCGGTGCGCTCCGCCAAATAGACAGATAGAAAACCAGAGAAGATAATTAACACTGCCAGCACATTAAAGGCTATTGTCAGCCCAAAAATATCTGCCATTGCGCCGACAGCTGGAATAATTGGTATCAGCGCAGCGCTTTGCACCATCGTTTGCAGTGATATAACTCTGCCGCGAATCCAATTTGGGGATTTTTTTTGCATTAATGTTTGCGCAGGCAGGGTTATCATCGTCAGACCAACGCCAATCAGCAATGATAACAGCATAATCGCTGCAATATAGGGTGTTGAATTCGGCCAATTCTGCGGATCATAGTGTATAATTCCCCAATGACTGGCGGTTATTAAAAAGATAGAGACGCTGACAACGATAAACCCCATTAGTTCCGCAAACGCAAAACCGATGCGATGAATTACCCGCGGCATCAGCGCGGAACCACCCACCAATCCAATACCGGCCGGCAGAAAAATAAACAGCGCCGCCACTTGCTGGGGTCTGTGCATAAACTCTGCGCTGAAATTTGGGGCTATCATGCCGATAATGCTGATGAGTGTATTGCCGATGGTCAGCTCTATCAGTGTAATAACCAATGCGCGTTGCTGCCATACAAACACACCGGTTTCGATAATACTGCGCCAAATGGAGATAATTCTTTTAGTTGCCAATGATGAATTGGGGTTATGCGAAGGCTGCAATTTATCGCCCGGCAGCGTAAAGGTTAACGCTGTGCAAATAAGATACGCAACTGCGATAAGCAAGAAGAGAAATTCAACACTGGTGGTATGCAACGAGGCAAACCCAAAATTAAAATGGAAACTGGGGGCTAACTGAATGACCAGCGGGCCAACCATAATAAAGCCCAGCGCCTGAGCAAGCGTGAATGTAACATTAAACAAAGAGAGCGCCGAAACGATTTCCTCTTCTTTTACTAATGAAGGAATGGCTGCGCCTTCGGCCGGGCCAAAAAACTGACTGATTGCGGATACAACAAATGTCAGCAAATAAATAATAGCAAATCCTTTGGGGATATTTATCAGCGTAACAATAAAAGCAAATGATACAACTGCTCTAAGAAAATTACTGCCCCACAGCACAAATTTTTTATTTACCCGATCGACAAGCACGCCGGCGGGAACACCCAGCAGCACAATTGGCAGGCTGAACGACACAAATATACCGCCAACCGCGGTAAACGATTGGCTTTGCGTCGCTAAAAGATATAATGATCCAAAATTTGCCGCATTTTGAATGGTTTGTGAGATAAGCTGGGCCACCCACAAGCGAACAAAGTGCGAATTTTTCAACAATTGCCGAAAACTCGAAGGATGCGAGGGAGCAGGCTCCATAATATTTTATTCCCCTTCTTCTGATAAACCTGAAAAAGGCGGGCTGCCATGTTCAAGTATTTTTTTGATTCTGCGTTCCGCATCAACCCGTGGCAAATAAATTTTTCTGCCGCATCTGTCGCATTTCAAGCCGACATCTGCGCCCAGTCGAAAAATCCGCCAATCATAACTTCCGCACGGATGCGGCTTCCGCAGCCGCACATGGTCAAACAGCATAAGCTGCAATATACCCTGACTCATACATTTGTGCCTTCTGCAGTGTTATTCCGCCGAATAAAGGTGATTTTGCCTGATATATGCTTCTACCCCACTGGGAACCAGATAGTGAATTGGCTCGTGATTCCGGACTCTGCTGCGAATCATGGATGATGAAACAGCAATTTGCGGGGCTTCTATTGCAATGACTTTATTGTGATACCCATGTAAATTTTCTGCAAGGCGGCGCATATCTTCTGTTGAAAATGAGCTTCCGGGGCGGCGGACCGCCGCAATGTGATCGAGCATCTCTGCTATCCGCAGTGATTCACGCCAATGAACCAGATCAAACACCATATCGGCGCCTACAATAAGTGTAAACGCGCCTCCGGCGTATTTGCCCTGCAGATATTCCAACGTGCGGATAGTATAACTGATTTCGCTTTGGTTTAACTCAAAAGGCTCTAGTTCAAACCACTTGTTGCCGGCAATTGCCAGTTCAACCATTTCTTTGCGGTTTATTGCCGCCGCCAGTTCCTCATTCTGTTTATGCGGCGGATTTCCCGCAGGAATAAACAGCGTTTTATCTAATTGAAGCTGAAATGTCACTTCTTGCGCTATAATGAGATGCCCTGTGTGAATTGGATTAAAAGTTCCGCCAAATATACCTATGCGCATATCTGCAGAATCTTTACCCGGCATCGCGCAGCGCCTCTCTGTATCACACAATATACTATAATTTCTCAATAACAGGTTCCGCGGCCATGGTATCAAGATCTAATAATTGTATTGTATACCATCCTGTTAAATTTATATAGTCCTTTTTTAATTTGGCGTTTGTTATGGTTAATTCTGATAAAAATTCCTTTTCTTTCTGCGGTCAATGAAGCGCCGCATTTTACACGCTTGGAGAGAAACGCGCCGCGCTGTCCGAAATAGCAGTTGCGCCGCTGTGGTGTTTCTTAACAAAATTGTTAGAATCTTTCTATGAAGTAGACATTCATTCCTGTAACGGGTTATACTAAAAGCAGTGGATGATGGCAATATTTTTGTAACCAGGAAAGGAAATATATTTTGGCGCGGTCTTTAAAAATTTTGACACTTTCGGCGGAAATGACTCCATTTGTAAAAGTCGGCGGCCCAGCCGATGTGGTTGGCGCGTTGCCCAAGGCGCTCCGCTCAATGGGGCACGATATCCGCATTGCGCTGCCGGCGTATCGTTCGGTTCGGCCAGATCAGTTTGGCATAACCCCCTGTTTAGATACATTAACGGTTCCGTTCAAGCAAGGGACAGAAATCGTATCGGTCAGCGAAACATCTATTGCCAATTCGCCGGTTTACTTTATC
>JAKAOI010000008.1 GCA_021812265.1 Chloroflexota bacterium
CCCGAAAGAACGTTCCGCTGTCTTTTACATGCGCTTGGCGCTTTATAAGCGATTCCGCCAAGTCGCCGATTGTTGCTGCAAAACTGATAAGTATAGCTAACACCAGTACATGATACCAAGCAAAAATGCCGCGAATAGGTATACTAAAAACAAATACTGCGGCTAAACATAAAAAAAATCCCCCAATAACCCCTTCCCATGTTTTCCCCGGGCTGACTACCGGCGCCAACAAATGCTTCCCCATAAACCGCCCGCTGAAATATGCGGCGCTGTCAAATGCCCATTCTCCAAAAAACACGATAAGCATATACCAGAAGGCCGGTGAAGATGCGCCAACTACGCTGCCGCGCAAAGCAATAAGATACGCCAGCGGCCAAGCCAGATAGAGCGCCATTACTAATGTAAGCGCCCAATCCATTAAAGCGGTGCCAAGTTTATGCCGTGTAATTAGCAGCCATGAAAGGGAACCCAGCACCAGCAGCATCACCATCACTTCCATGATCGTCTGGCGATACTCGGGAAGCAGTAAAATGCCGAGGAATAATGTAGAGCCGAAGCAGAAACTGAGAATGGTTAATGGGCGATACCCAAGTTTTTCAAACATTTTTTTCAGTTCATAAATACCCAGCCCCAGAATCAGAATACCCAGCAAAACATCTGCCCATCCGCCGAACCATATAGCAATTACAACTACCGGAATAGCAATTCCTGCTGTAACCAGTCTTTGTGATAAGGAGGTAAGCCAATCGGGGGTTAAGCGCTTTTTGATTGACGAAAGCGTGGATTGAGATTCTTTTGAAGTCTCTAAACCTGGTTCATTAGGGTCAATTGCCTTGTCACTCATAAATGGCGCCCTTTTTATCATTGTTCACACGCAAGTATGTTCACCGGAACTTTCTTTGTTATCAAAAAAACGAAGTGAAATCCGAACGCATCTCGAAAACTTCGGGGGGTCGGGACAGGTGTTTTGGAAAATTTTCTGCCGGTTCAACTCAATTGACAGCTGTGCATTACAACTTTTACACATTATACAATATATTGTATCAGCGCGTCGGTTTAGGATCGCGAAATTTCTGATTTTGCGCGCGCTTCCGTATCTTTAGCAAGATACGCCATATTTGCATGTTCCGGACCTATTTTGCCAAACTTACGTTTGCGCTGCGCGAAAGAATTGAGCGCAACAACCAGTTCGTTTCTGTCGAAATCGGGGAACAGCGTTGGCGTAGAATAATACTCGCTATATGCGCTTTGCCAAACCAAAAAATTAGAAAGCCGCATTTCACCGGCGGTGCGGATGATCAAATCGGGATCGGGAATATCATGGGAGTACATATGAGCAGTAATCATTTCTTCCGTCACACGGTCTGAAGGAACACCGCTGGCAATAACGGCGCGAATGGCGTCGAGAATTTCGGCTCTGCCTCCGTAATTCAGGCAGACGTTCAGGTTCAGCCGGGAATTATTTTTCGTTGTTTCCACAGCGTTGCTAATACCTTGCTGGATATCCGGGCGCAGTTCCTGAAGTCTTCCAAAATGCCGGATACGCACCCCTTCGGCGCGCAGGCTTTCTAAATAACGATTGAAAGAATCCCAGAACAAATCCATCAGGCCGTCAACTTCATCCTTTGGCCGTCCCCAATTTTCAGTAGAAAAGGCGTAAACGGTTAAATATTGTATCCCTTCCTGCGGAGCGGCCTCTACGATATTGTGCAGCGCTTCAACTCCGGCGCGGTGCCCGGCGCCACGCGGCAAATGCCGTTTTGTGGCCCATCTGCCGTTGCCATCCATAATAATAGCAACATGCTGAGGAGTTATGGCGCGCGGCTCTTCGGGAAGAGTAATCTCCTGTTTTTTTGATTTACCTGAAGGAGATTTGAGGATATGCAGGATTAAATCAACAATGCCCTTCGACATATTCAAGACCTCTTCTCGTACAGTTAGACTGCAAGAATTTCCTGCTCTTTTACCTGAGCGATCTGGTCAATTTCCGCAACATACTTATCGGTCATTTTCTGAAGACGATCGGCGCCGCGTTTTTGCTCATCTTCGGAGATCAGTTTATTTTTTTCCTGTTCCCGAAGGTGATCGTGCGCGTCGCGGCGGACATTGCGAACGGCTATTTTTGCGTCATCAACACGTTTATGCGCTTGTTTTACCAATTCTTTGCGCCGTTCTGCAGTTGGCTGCGGAAAAGCGATGCGAATCAATGTTCCGTCGTTTAAAGGAGTAATGCCCAAATCACTTTTTTGCAACGTTTTTTCAATATCATCCAGCGCTTTGCGATCCCATGGCTGAACCGTCAGTGTACGCGCGTCCGGCGCATGAATGGCGGCAATTTGCTGCAATGGGGTAGGTGTTCCGTAATAATCTACGGAAAGGTGTTCAATTAGGCTTGGCGCGGCGCGGCCGGTACGAATAGAGCCTAATTCGCGGCGCAGCGCTTCAATTGCCTGAGACATGCGGTGTTCTGCGTCGCCAAAAATATCATCATTGGCCATAATATAAAATGTAAAACCTTTCTAAGGCAGCCTGCCAGTTTATGAGGAAAAACTTCCCCGTTTAACTCCAGCGATACCCTTCTTTTGAGTGCGGCATAGAATGAACGATAGTGCCATGGCTGCCGCCAAAAACGATGCGTTCCAAACTGCCGGCTTCCATTAAATTATAAACAATAATCGGCAGATTGTGATCCTGACACATTGTTAACGCCGTGCGGTCCATCACCTGAAGTTCGCGGTTAATGGCCTCGGAATAGGTAAGCTCGGCGTATTTACGCGCCTCGGGATCTTTTTTGGGGTCAGCCGAGTACACGCCATCTACTTTTGTTCCTTTTAAAAGAACCGTGCAATTCAATTCCAATGCGCGCAGCGCGGCTGCGGTATCGGTAGTGAAATAGGGATCGCCAGTTCCGGCGGCAAGGATAACGACGCGATTTTTTTCCAAATGTCGTAACGCGCGGCGCAAAATATAAGGCTCTGCAACGGCGGGCATGGGGAACGCGGTTTGAACGCGGGTAACAACACCTTCGTGTTCCAGAATATTTTGCAGGGCAATGCTGTTAATGACGGTAGCCAGCATACCCATATAGTCAGCTTGGGGTCTATCCAGCCCAGTTTCGGTGGCTGTGGCCCCGCGCACGATATTTCCGCCGCCAACAACAATGGCGACTTCCACGCCGCGATCATACACGGAATGTACTTCATGGGCAATATGCTTCAGAACTGATTGATCCAATCCATACCCCACTGAACCAGCCAGCGCTTCACCGCTGAACTTGACCATGACGCGGGGATAATGAATGTGAGATAAACCGGCGTTTATCATAAATAAGTATCCATTTCGGCAGAAGATAATAAAAGAGAGCAGATTTTAGTGTATGTGAACTAAAATCTGCCATATGCAAATATACGTTATTGCTGATTAGCGCTATCTTCGTATTTACCGATCTCATAGCGTGAGAAGCGGCGTACAACGATATTTTCCCCGGTTTTGCGAATCAGGTCATCGATGAGCGCGCCGATGGTTTTGGTTTCATCCTTTACCCAAGGCTGAAGCATTAAAACTTCCGGAGCAAACATTTTTTGTAAACGGCCCTCTACAATTTTTGCGCGCACGGCAACCGGTTTCTTTTTTACATCCGCAGCGCTTTCCAGCTCGCTTTTTGCGGTGTTAACAATATTTTCCGGGATATCCGTAAAAGAAATGTACTTTGGATTATATCCGGCAATTTGAATCGCAATTTCGCGGCCCAGCGTGCGGAAATCTTCATTGCGCGCAACAAAATCGGTGCTGCAATTCATTTCTACTAACACCCCGACGTTGCTGCCGTGGTGAATATAAGAGACAACGGCGCCTTGAGTTGTGTCGCGTTCCTGTCCCTTTACTTTTTCGGCGCGTTTTTGGCCTTTTTCTTCAAGTATTTTTTTTGCTTCATCAAAAGACTTAGCCTCAGTTAGGGCAGACCGGCAGTCTGCAAATCCTGCGCCGGTAATTTCACGAAGCTTTTTTACGTCTTCTGCTTTAAATTCCATGGAAGTAACTCCTCTAAAACTTGTGAGGACATGGTATCTCACAAAAATATAAACGATTTAAGATGCTTTGCAGTCTCAATATATCCCCAAACACGGGAAGACCTGCTTTTTACAGAGAAAATGGGCGAGCGTGAACATGATTCAACGCATTGCCCATCTCAACAACCAATACAGTTCCGGTGGAGCAAATCCAGCGGTTCTGCCGGTTCTTTACTCTTCAGTTGTATCGGTTTTTGGTTCATCTGCTGTTGCAGCGCCGGCAGTAGTTTCCTGGTCTTTCCCGGCAGATTCCTCTGGAGCTGCCTCAGATGAACTTTCCGTTGCGGCGGCTGTGGCTTCCTGTTCCGTCGATTCGCCGGCTTCTTCCTTTTGCTGCGCTTCCAACAACGCTTTGCCATCGATGGCGGAATCGGCAATTTTGGCGCAAAGCAATGCGACAGCGCGGATGGCGTCATCATTTGCCGGAATCGGATAATCGATTTCATCGGGATCGCAGTTGGTGTCGGCCAGCGCGATAACGGGAATACCTAAGCGGCGGGCTTCCAGTACGGCAGTATGTTCTTTGCGAGTATCTATGACAAAAATTGCGCCGGGCAGTTGTTTCATATCGCGAATACCGGTAAAGATTTTCTGCAGGCGCTCTAATTCCTCATCAAGATGCAGAGCTTCTTTTTTGGTTAATCGGTCAAAATCGCCGGATTCCTTACGGTGTTCCAAATCGCGCATATAGCGGATTCTGGATTGGATAGTCTGGAAGTTTGTAAGCATGCCGCCAAGCCATCGAGTATTTACATAGTATTGCTCACTGCGCTGGGCCTCTGTTTTAATAGCTTCCTGAGCCTGTTTCTTCGTGCCGACAAAAAGAATTCTTTCGCCTTCGGATGTTAACTTAGAAACATATTTGCACGCCTCATTTAAGCGTGAAACTGTCTGCTGCAGATCGATGATATGGATGCCATTGCGATCGGTAAAAATGAATTGCTTCATTTTGGGATTCCAGCGGCGGGTTTGGTGGCCAAAATGCACGCCGGCTTCCAGCAGCTGTTTCATGGGAACAATGTTTGCCAAAGGAATATAACCTCCTGATAGTATCCTCCAAAACTGCCGATAGCACATTACTTCCGAATAGCCTTATTCGGTCAGGCGCAAGTGAAGGCAGCATGTGTGGATTTTCAGCGCTTTTGCGCTGCGTATACACAATCAGTATATGATCCGGCGGCGGGGAATGGCAAACTTGCATATCATGCGTAAGAAAAAACAGTATGCGCAGAATATGTTGGGAGTGTTTGCGCTATGGCGCTGATATTCTGCGCGGAAAAAAATGTTACGCTGTTTTGGTTTCTTGCTGCAGCTGGCCCCAAATTGGTTTCACTGCCTCTAAAATTTCTGCAGGCTCCATTTGGGTAAAATCGGTCAAATTTACATCCCGCGATTTTATAATGATGGTTACAAACGGAAACCGGGTTGAAGAACCGTCTTTTTCGACGCCGGGAATCCAGCCCCTATCGCGGTCGATGGTGCGATACATGGAGGGCGCCAAAGCAGTAAACTTTGCAGTAATTGAATCCATAATTTCTTGTTTAAATTCAGGAGCTGTAACAATAGCAAAATCATCGCTGGCCACATGGCCGCCAACAATAATACGCTGTTCATCGCTGAGCTGATGCGCTTCGACAGTTTCAGAAATAGCGTTGCGGATGATATCGGCGGCGGCGGCAAGAAATGCGTCGCCAGCGATATAGCCATATCTGTCGTTATAGCTTTTAAAATGATGAATATCGGCGTAAATGATGCTGAAAGAATCCTTTTTCTGAATAAATTCCGCTACAACCGATTCAAGCCCGGCCAAGCCAGGCAAAGACGTTATGGGATCCAGCCATTGCTCGCGCGCCTTATTTTTCAGGCGGATATGCGCGGCAACGCGCGCCAATAATTCGGGAATTTCGCAGGGTTTAATAATATAGTCATCTGCGCCGGCGGCAGCCCCTGCAATGCGGCTTTCCTCACCGGCGTGCCCGGTGAGCATAATAACGGTGGTTTGTCGCAGCAAGGATTCTTTTTTGATTTGCGCACAAACTTTATATCCCGAAATATCCGGCAGGCCAACATCTAATAGCACAATATCCGGCCGAAAAATACGGAGCAACGGCAATGCGCTTGCCCCATCTTCAATACACTTAACATGGTACCCTTGTGCGCGTAAATTGCGTTCAATAAATATCCGTGTAGATTCACCGTCTTCGATTAATGCGATACGCCCACGGACTTGCTGCTCATTTCGTATAAACAATGCTTCAAAAGCTTGATCATCAGGATACTGTTGCTGCATGCGCCGCCTCCTCTCAGGTATTCTGCTGCAAATATATTCGTGGCAGAAATATTTACAATATCATCATACTATCGTTCTACAAGACAGATAGGACCTGTCGAACTGCTGTTTTCCCGCAAAATATTGCCTAACTTGCCGTGTTCAGGCAAAACATTCCATTCCGTCAAATAACACCTGAAACGCTGAGCAGCAATCGATAAAACGTTTTACCGAAGATATATATGTGCAAACCACATGATCATCTGGATGATAATTGAAAACACTACCTTCTTTACTATACAATAAATTAAGCAAAAATAAAAGCCCTTTGAAAAATTTATTGTAAACAATATCTAAGCCAAGGTTATTTTTTTGCAAGTTCCGGAAATAAATTTCGGCGTTCACGAGAAGAGCCAATTTGTAATTCCATGCGGTATTTGGTGATGGTGCGCCGCTGAATAGTGATGCCGCGCTGCCGCAGCCGCTGCATGATTTCGGCGTCACTCATGGGCCGCCGTTGATTTTCCGATTGTACAATCTCCAAAATATGGTCTTTTACAGATTGTGAGTTGTCAAAAAAGATTTCAAAGGGGTGGATATCACCGTTGGGCAGCATAATAAATTTGCCGTTAATAGCGCGGCTGACTGTAGATTCGTCTACACCAACAGCGCGCGCAATGCTGGTGCGTGTCATCGGCTTTAACGCGCGCACACCGATTTCCATAAATTCACGCTGTTCTGCGGCAATATAATCTGCAATGGTTTGCAGGGTTTCCCAGCGCTGTTTAATACAATCGATAAAAAATTTTGTTCTGCGGGCATATTTTAGGATATGTTCCTGTTCAGATTCGTTGAAGTTGCATGTATTGCACTGTGAGAGCAGTTTTTTATAAGATTGCTCTAATTTTAAGCGGATTCTGCTGCGTTCGATAACTTCGGCGGTGACGCCTTCTTCGTTGCTGCGAAAAGAAATATCTGGTTTCATGCGCAGGCATGGTTCGGGCAAAGAAAACGCATCAAAATTAGCTAATGCCGGGTAGGGGGTAAGCCGTCGCTGAATAAAACAAATTGCTTCGACGACATCAGGAACTTTAACACGCAGTTGCTTAGCAATTTCCGGCGCGAAACGCAGTTGCAGCATGTGGATATAGGTTTCCAGCAGTTCCTCAATCAGCGGGCGTCCATTGCCTTGCGCGTTCAGCCACCGCGCTTGCAATAATAAACATTCCTGAACCGATCGCGCGCCCACACCGGCAGGCTCCAGCGCCTGCAATTTTTCTAAAACTGCTTGCACCCGCGCCGGCGTTGTCCCGATTTCTTCAGCAATATTGGGGATAGACGCGCATAAATAGCCGTGTTCATCCAAGTTGCCGATAAGCGCCTCGCCAATCGGCGCGTCAGCCGTATCTATCGTGAGCAATAATGTTTGCAGCAGATAATCTTTCAGTGTTTCATGCGATTGCAGCAAGGGTATTGCGTCTACTGTTTCGGTTTGCGCATATCCGCTGTGACTTTCGTTTGTGCGGCAATAAGAATATCCGCAGTTGGGGCATGCCGCATAGTGCGAAATAGCCGCGCCGCAACGGTCGCAGCAAGGGACCTCGGATAACTCTAACGCAGGATTTTCCTTGCATTCATCAGCTATTGCCTCAAATAACTGGCTTGCGCTCATATTCAGCAAGCGCAGTGAAATAATCATTTTAGGAGTTACTTTTTGTCTGATTACCGTGCTAATTGTTGTTTCCTGGCTTTGTTTCACATTTGCCTCCTAGCCTGTGTAAAGGAAAAATTATTGCTCCATCCAGCCCCCGTTATGCAGCGCATCGTGCGCCGCTGCCTGCTGAGCCTTTTGCTTACTATGGCCCTCGCCGCGGCCAATGGTTATATTATTTAACCGAACCTCAACCTTAAATAATTTGAGGTGGTCGGGGCCGCATTCTTCTACTACTTCATAAACGGGGGTTGTGCCGATTTGCGACTGAATTTTTTCTTGCAATAACGATTTATCATCTTTATAATTTCTTGTTTGAATACTGTTCTGAGCGTCATTTTGTATTAAATTCACAATAAATAAAACAGATTGCTCTATGCCTCCGTCCAGTGTTATTGCTCCGATAATTGCTTCCAAAGAGTCGGCAAGGATAATATCCCGTTCGCGTCCGCCGGAACGATCTTCACCTTTGCCTAAAAGCAATTGGCTGCCTAATTGGATTTCTTTGGCGTATTTTGCTAATGATTCGGCGTTGACCAGTTTTGCCCTTACAAGGGTTAAGGTTCCTTCGTCTTGTTCGGGAAATGTTTTATAAAGATATTCAGCGGAAGCATAAGCCAACACCGCGTCACCTAAAAACTCCAGCCGCTCATTTGTTTGTGAATTTGCTCCGGGTGTTTCAAATACAAATGAACGATGAATGAGGGCAAGATATAGCAGCGATTTATTCTGAAATGTATAGGCAATACGCGCTTCAATCGGAGCTACGTATTGTGCAATTTCTTCTTCAGTGTGTCGGTTTGATTTAAATCTGGCCATGCTTTTCCTTAAACAATTTCAACAAGAATCAATAACGTACCCATTATATCACATATGTTTCATTGTATTCTCGTCAAAAGAGTATATATACAGCCAAATTGCGCTGAGCAAGTTAAAAAAATATTTTTGGGGCCGGTGTTGCAAGAAAATTGCCTGACTTAGCGTTGCTGCGCCGAAGAAAAAATGAGGTAACATTTCTTGTGTCTGGCGCAGTGGAGTTGCTTTTATCTCTATTGCTTATAGTTAAGCGGCGCTTTATCTACCATATGTCAGTTGTTTCGTCGCAACTGCTGGTTCTTCCAAAAATCTGCCAAGCGTTGCGCCTCTTCGTCTGCCACAAACACACCCTGAATACGCTCTGCGCGCGGCGCGTCTCCGGCTAAAAATAGCATATCGCCCTTGCCCAGCAGATGTTCAGCGCCGCCGCTATCTAATATTGTGCGGGAATCTACCGACGAAGACACTGAAAAAGCAATGCGTGTGGGGATATTTGCTTTAATCAGCCCGGTTATTACATCTACGGATGGCCGCTGTGTCGCCACTACCAAATGAATGCCTGTTGCGCGCGCCAATTGCGCCAGCCGGCATACGCTGCGCTCCACTTCTTCGGGCGCCAGCATCATCAGGTCTGCCAATTCATCAATAATAATTACTATCTGCGGTAAACGCTCTAAATCAGCGCCGTGTTCTTCTTGCTGCAGCGCAGAATATCCCGCTAAATTGCGGACATTTAGCTGCGAAAATAACTTATAGCGGCGCTCCATTTCTGCCAGCGCTGTTTCCAACGCTGCAACCACTTGCTTGGGATCGGTAATCACCGGCGTTACTAGATGCGGTATGCCGGCGTACATAGTGAGTTCCACCATTTTGGGATCTACTAAAATAAATCGCACATCTTCCGGCGCCGCTTGCGATAGCACTGAACAAATAATTGCGTTGAGGCATACGCTTTTCCCCGATCCGGTTGCTCCGGCTATCAGGCAGTGGGGAAAACGCGCCAAATCAACCGTGCGCACCTTTCCGGCTACGTCGCGGCCCAGCGCTATGGTGAGTTTCGATTTTGGCGCCATTTCGTGAAACTCGCGGCTCTCCAATATTTCGCGCAAAGAAACTAAGCGATTAAAAGCGTTA
Organism: Chloroflexota bacterium; assembly: GCA_021812265.1. Lineage (GTDB taxonomy): Bacteria > Chloroflexota > Ktedonobacteria > Ktedonobacterales > JACDGC01 > JAJYBV01. The sequence continues at coordinate 10,001 of JAKAOI010000008.1, forward strand.
GGAATTTCCACACCAACGTATGGCCGTTCCGGGACAGGGGCTTCCATGCGCAGCGATTTTGCTTCCAGCGCCAGCGCAAGATCGTTTTTTAAATTCATAATACGGCTGACACGTGTTCGCGAGACAACGGGATCGCCGCGCGAATCTACTACTGCGCGGCCTTGATCATCTATTTTCATGCGTTCTACCGGACGAACGCCGAACCGGATGATGGAAGGCCCAACGCTGATATCTGCGCGGCGCACCTCAACATCTACATGAAAACTGCGCATGGTTCGCTCTAAAACACCGGCAAGGCGCTCGATATATTCCGGCATATTTACGCCCCGCGCTTCCGGAGGCTGATTAAAAAGCTGCATGGAGGGGAGCAGCCAATTTTGCGCGGTGTTTTGCGGCTCAATTTTTTCAGCTTCCGGAACCGCATGTTCGCCGGTGTTTCCTTTGCCGGCGCGTCGTAATTTCCCCGATTTTGCCGGCAGCAGCGGGGGCAGCGCATACTCTTCGTTATTATGGCTTTCCGTATCGGAAACACGGCGGCGCAGATACGCCGGCGCGTCATAAGCTGTTTCGGCGGCGGCGCTTGGTTCAATGGCGGTTTCCGCGCCGGTGATGCCGCGAATATGCGCCGCTTTCGCAGAATAGCCTGAGTTTAGAGTATTTTTAGAGTATGCCTGAATACTTATGCCGGTTATTGCGCCGGCGTGCTTATATGCGTCGATATCGGCGGGCGCATGGCTGATTATAGGAATGTCATCGGCGTCTGTTGGTGGTTTGTGCGTGCGCAGCGCCGGATCGCGCAGGAGATTTTTGGTGAAGCGCGCAATATCGCTCCAAGTAATTTTATAAACAAGAATACCGTCTATCAAGATTGCGCCAAAAAGGAGAATGTGCCGTGAAACCGCAGGTATTGGCTGAAGCAGCGCTGCCCCGGCGCGACCGACTATGCTGTTGTATGGCGCCCAGGGCAATTCGGCGCTTTCTATCAACAGCAAAACCAGCAACGCAAATGCGCCTATAATTTGGCCGGTATAAATAATCTTGCGGCGCTGCACAATTTCCCAAATGAATGCGGCGCACATATATAATATACCTGCCAGCAACAGCGGCGCGCCCCACCCGAAAACAGCGCTGAACAGCGCAGACAGCGGGCGCAACGCCGTATGGCTTGCAACCGGAATATATCCGGCCAGCGCCAGCGCAGAAAACACGCCTGTAAGCGCCGCCGCGTACATAATGCGATGCTCTTTGGGCATCTGCTCCCACCAGCCTGTTGCGGGCGCCGGCAAGGCTATTTGCGGTTTAGAAACGGTTGCAGTCTTTTTTTGTGTTTTGCGTTTTGCCGCTGCCATACGCAGTTCCTTTGCGACAATATTTTAGTGTCATTTCCCTTTCTATAGCATATATAACGCCAAACGAACTGATAACCGCTATGGGTATATATTTTTTCCGCCAAAGTTCCCAATGTGTTCATTTTCCATAGAAGAACAAAGAGATAGTACATGAAAATATGTAATATACACATATATATAAAATAAAAAAGAAGATTGCATAAATGGAAGAGAACTTCAAAAACCAGCGCTTACCGAAATGGCTGGAGCGATTGGGATATGAGACACAGGAGTGTGATGGGGATGGTATATAAAAACATCTGCTTCAATCCGGTTAACGCCAACAACTGTGGCAGCTTCCGCTGGGCGCTTCACGCCTTTGGCCGGCTTAGAAATGGTCCGCTAGCCCGCAATAGCAAAATATTTTGCACGGACAGCTTGTATTGTGGTTAAATACAGGTGTCAATTCAGTTATCATTACAACACTGCGAAGGATGTTTCACAATGAACGCCGCTTTATCTTTTCAGGATATGATCCTGCGTTTAACGGAATTTTGGAAAAAACAGGGATGTTTGGTGCAGCAACCCTATTATGTGCAGGTTGGGGCTGGCACAATGAATCCCGCTACTGCATTGCACACACTTGGCCCCGAGCCGTGGAATGTGGTGTATGTCGAGCCAAGTATCCGCCCGGATGACGGCCGCTTTGGCGATAACCCCAACCGCATGCAGATGCATCATCAACTTCAGGTCATTTTGAAGCCCGAACCGGGGAATCCACAGGAACTCTATTTGCAAAGCCTGGCCGAAATTGGTGTAAATTTGCGTGAACATGATGTGCGGTTTGTGGAAGATAATTGGGAAAGTCCCGCGCTGGGCGCTTGGGGGCTTGGCTGGGAAGTATGGTTGGATGGTCAGGAAATTACTCAATTTACCTATTTTCAACAATCTGGCAGTGTAGATTTAGATCCGGTTTGCGCGGAAATTACTTATGGGCTGGATCGTATTGCGCTGGCGCTGCAAGGAAAAGATAGTGTTTGGCAAATAGAACTGGATGGCAGCCATGTGTTGTATGGCGATGTGTTTTTGCAACGGGAAATTGAACATTCGGAATATTATTTTAATTTGGCTGATGTAGACGCGCTGATGAAGGTGTACGATACCTACGAAAATGAGGCGCAGCGGTGCATCAACGCCGGCTTTGTTCTGCCTGCGCACGACTATGTGCTGAAGTGTTCGCATTTATTTAATGTTATGGATACTCGCGGCGCTATAGGTGTTACTGAACGCGCGGTGTATTTTAAGCGCATGCGGAAGTTGGCCGCTCAAATTGCAGCGTTATATATAAAACAACGCGAAGAAAAATCATTCCCGGCGCTGCAAAAAAACGCATGGGGTCTTACCGGCGCCTTGCAGCGGAAACCTGCCGAGACGCCTGCCAAAACTGTCTTACCGGATTCGGCAGATTTTTTGTTGGAAATTGGCTGCGAGGAACTGCCTGCGCAGGTAGTAACCTCTCTTATCGAACAATTGCAGCCGCTGTTTGAAAAAATGCTGACAAAACTGCGGTTGGAGTATGATGGCGTTACTGTCAGCGGCACACCGCGGCGCATTGGCGTACAGGCGCACCGCTTGAGCGCAAAACAGCCCGATATAGAGCTGACATTAAAAGGGCCGGCGGCCGCGCAAGCGTTTGACTCTGACGGAAAACCCACCGAAACCGCCCGCAAGTTCGCGCAAAGCAAAGGTCTTGCGGTTGAGGACCTGCGCGTTACGGAAACTGAAGGCAAACGATTTGTTTCGGCGCAGGTAATGCAACCCGGAAAATTTACAGTTGATTTGCTGGCGGAAGAGATCCCGCAGTTATTAAACCAAATTCATTTTGAAAAAAGTATGCGCTGGAGTGGATCAAATGGCAGCTTCAGCAGACCGGTCCGCTGGATAACCGCTTTGTTGGGCGGAACTGTCGTGCCGTTTACTTTTTTAGGCGCGCAGAGTGGCAATGTTTCTTATGGGCTGCGCCCGTATGGCTCTCCGACCTTTACTATAGAATCGGCGGCGCGCTATGCCGCACAGCTGCGCGAGCATTCTATTATCCTGAACCGGAATGAAAGAAAAGAGATGATCTTACAACAGGCGCAAGCGCTGGCTGAGCCTTTGCGCGGTGTTTGCGCGCCCAACCCAGATACCCTGGAAGAAGTGGTGAATTTAGTTGAGTTTCCGACGGCCTTTTTAGGGCGTTTTGAAGATCGCTTTTTAAATCTTCCCGCAGAAATTTTGGTCGCAGTTATGCAAAAACATCAGCGATATTTTCCTGTGTATACCCCGGAAGGCAGCATTATGCCATATTATATCGGTGTGCGCAACGGTGACACAGAAGGCTTAGATGTTGTTGCCGCCGGCAATGACCATGTTATTCGCGCCAGATTTTCCGACGCCGAATTTTTCTATCAGCAAGATATAAAACATCCCATTGCTTATTTTGTAGATCAATTGGAAACGTTGCAGTTTCAAAAAGCGCTGGGATCGATGAAAGATAAAACCAGCCGAATGGAGAAACTCGGCGCGTTTATCGCCAAACAATTAAAATTGCCGCGCGCCGACGCCAAGACTGCGCAACGCGCCATTCTTTTGGCTAAAGCCGATTTGATGACGAAGATGGTTATTGAGATTACTTCGCTGCAGGGCATTATGGGCGGCCACTACGCTAAGCTTTCCGGTGAACCGGAACAAGTATGCCAAGCTGTTGCCGAACAATATAAAGCCGTAAGCCACACCAATCCCGGGTTGGTTCTTGCTGTTACCGATAGAATTGATACGCTTACCGGGCTTGCCGCCGCGAATCTTCTGCCAAAAGGATCTAACGACCCGTATGCTTGCCGGCGCAGCGCTATTCAATTAGTAGAAAATCTTATTGAAAATAGCGTTTCGCTGGATCTGCGCCCGATTTGCGAAGCGGCGCTAAAACTGCAGCCAATCTCCGGCGGCCCAGATACGGTAGACGCAACGTTAACCTTTATTGCCGGCCGGCTGGAATTTTGGCTGCGCGATAAAGGTATAAAAACATCGGTGGTAAAAGCCGCATTATCCGAGCAGTCCACGAATCCCAGCTTAGCGTTTCAGGTCGCTTCGGCGTTGTCTTCCGCGCTGTCGCAAGACGATTGGAAAGATTTGCTGGACGCATATGCGCGTTGCGCGCGTATTGTGCGCAGCCAACCGGATGCGGGTCAGCCGGTAGACGCCCAATTGCTGATAGAGCCGCAGGAAAAGGCGTTGTTTGCAGTATTCCAAAAATTGGCCGCCGGCGGCAAAGATCCCTTTGCCACGCTGCTGGGAAATTTACGTTTATTACAGCCGGTCATTACCGATTTCTTCGATCACGTTCTTGTAATGGATGAAGATATCGCGCGGCGCAATAACCGTTTGGCGCTGCTGCGCGGCATTGCGCGGCTGACAAGCGGAGTGGCGGATTTTTCGGAATTGGAAGGTTTTTAGCGCGCCGGCAAGGGGGATATATCCCTCGTTTCTCCTTTGGCGCGGCGTTGCTGCGCTGGGGAGTTTTTTGCGCGCGCAGCCTTCCGAAAAGTTTTTGTTGAAACACTAGGGCAGGCTGATCATTGCTTCGGGATAGGCTTCAACACGCCGGATAAGCTCTTCCAGCAGTGGTATACCGCGTAAAGCGTCTTTATCTCCGATAAAGATCAGCTTATATTTAGCGCGGGTTATCGCCACATTCAGCCTGCGCGGATCCCCCAAAAATGAGATATATTGCGACGCAGGGTGCGCGGCGCCGGTTCCGGCAAATGAGATGATGATGATATCTCGCTCGCTCCCTTGAAAGCGATCGACCGTATCCACCGAACAAATTTCGGGGCCAAGCGCCGATATATTTTGTCTGATGAGCGCCGCCTGCGATCTAAATGGAGTGATGACGCCAAGAGATTCCATGCCTACGCCGGAATGAACCAGCGCTTCGATGATACGCGCCGCGATGGCGGCTTCTTTGGGATTGTTTTTGCCGGCGCGGCCTGGTTGCGCTTTTACATCTACCCACACCACGGGTTTGTTGACAGCAATAATTTCGGGCAGTTCAACGGGGTGGTATGTCAGTTGTATCGTGTCGTTTTCCGGATCTGCAATGAGGCTGCCGCCATAAAACATGGAGCCGGCAATGGCGCCGATTTCACTGCGCATACGATATTGCCGCCGCAGTTGCACTACTGCCTGCGGATTCTTCTCTTTTAAATCTTCAAATAACGATACTCCGAGTCCATGCCGGCGCGCATCCTCGTTGACCACCAGTGGCGGCAATTGCTTTTCGTCTCCCACTAAAATGTAGCGGCGCCCCCAGCGCAAGGCTCCCAACGCTGCCGGTGTGGTAAGCTGCGACGATTCATCTAAAATAACCACATCAAAAGACGGCATTGTGATGTCCGGCTCAAAGTCTTCCGCAGACCACGCGGAAACGGTTGCCGCAACTACCGGCGCGGTGTGCAGCATGGCGCGCGCTTCTTGCGCAGTTTGTATACCCGCCGCTTTAATGCGCTCCGGAAAACG
>JAKAOI010000347.1 GCA_021812265.1 Chloroflexota bacterium
CAAACCGGCAAAACGATGGATGATCCCAAGCGCATGCGCTTCGACAGTAATGAATATTATTTGCGCAGTCCCGAAGAAATGAGCGCGTTATTCGATTTTGCTCCTTCGGCGATAAAAAACACTATGGAAGTGGCGGAACGCTGCAACGTCCGCATTCCGTTTGGCGAGGCCGGCCTGCCGGATTTTGAGGTTCCTCCGGAATATAAGGACCAGCAGGAATATTTATATAAGCAGGCAGAAAAAGGTGTTTACCGAATTTTTGGCAATAACCCGGAGCAGCGGATATGGGATAAATTAAACTATGAGCTTTCCATTATTAACTCAAAAGGGTTTACGTCATATTTTCTTATTGTGTGGGACTATACAAATTTTGCTCGCAGCCGCGGCATTCGCTGCTTGGCGCGCGGCTCCGCGGCAGGTTCGCTGGTAAGTTATGCGCTCGGCATCACCAACGTCGACCCGATGCGCTTTGATCTGCTATTTGAACGTTTTTTAAATCCCGAACGCAAATCTATGCCGGATATTGACATGGATTTTCCCGATGACCGCCGTGAAGATGTGATTCGCTATGTTGCGGAAAAATATGGCGCCGACAAAGTTTCCCAAGTTGTTACGTTTGGCACATTGGCGGCTAAAGCTTCGGTGCGGGATGTCGGCCGCGTACTCTCGAAACAAAGTGACGCCGACCGCATAGCGCGCATGATTCCTACCGGCCCAAAGATCACCTTGCGTTCAGCCATGGAATCTCAGCCCGATTTAGCGCAGGCATACGCCACCGACAGTGTGGTGAAAGAAATTTATGATATGGCTGTTACCGTGGAAGGTTCGGTGCGTTCAACCGGTGTGCACGCCGCCGCCGTGGTGATAGCGCGCGAGCCGCTGGTAGAATATGTGCCCATGCAGCTGCGTGACCCGAAAGATCCTAATTCTTGGCTGGTTGCGCAGTATGAGCAGGCGCATATCGAGGCGCTTGGCCTGTTAAAAATGGATTTCTTGGGGCTTTCTAACCTGACGATTCTGCAAAACACCCAAAAATTTATTAAAGAAACACATAATATCGAGATCGATTTAGACCGCTTGCCAACCGAGGGACCGGAAGCGCAAAAAGCGTTTGATCTGCTGGGCGCCGGTGAAACTACCGGAATTTTTCAGTTTGAGTCGGGCGCTATGCGCAAATATCTGGCGGAATTGAAGCCTACATGTGTGGAAGATCTTACCGCTATGGTCGCTCTCTATCGTCCCGGCCCAATGGACTCTATTCCGAAATTTATTCAATCCAAACACGGCAAAATTGCCATTACCTATCTGCACCCGCGCTTAGAAGAATTTTTGAAGGAATCATATGGCGTTATCGTTTATCAAGATCAAGTATTGCTGATTGCGGTGCATTTGGCAGGTTTTACTTGGCTGGAGGTAGATTCATTCCGCAAAGCCATGGGTAAAAAAAAGATTGAAGAAATGATGAAATATAAGGAAAAATTTATTCAGGGCTGCATAAAAAACGATATTACGGAAGATATCGCCACGAAGCTGTACGATTTAATCGAGCCGTTTTCGGGCTATGGCTTTAATAAAGCGCACGCCTGCGCCTATGCGTGGGTGGCCTATCAAACCGCGTATTTAAAGGCAAATTTTCCCGCTGAATTGATGGCGGCAACTATGACAACCGAGGCCGGCGACACAAAAAAAATTGTTAATATCTTAGATGAATGCCGAAGGATGAATGTGCCGGTGTTACAACCGGACGTGAATAAAAGTGACTCGGGCTTTAAAGTGGAAACCGACGCTCAAGGTAATAATGCGGTGCGGTTTGGTCTTTCCGCCATTAAAAATATCGGCGCCAAAGCAATCGATGAATTAATTATAGAACGCGCGCGCGGCGGACCATATATCGATTTGCTGGATATCTGCCGGCGGGTTGATATGAAAGCGGTGACACGCTCTTCTTTAGAGTATTTTATTAAAGCCGGCGCAATGGATTTGCTGGGGCGTCGTTCGCAGCTGCTGGAAAATATCGATCGCGCCATGCAACTGGCGCAGATTCAGAAAAAAATGCAGAATTCCGGGCAGGCAAGTTTATTTGGCGATATGTCCAGCCATGAGTCGCTGGAGTTTACCTTAACCGATTGCCCAGATTTGCCGCTGGAAGAATTATTAGCCCGTGAATATGAAATGCTTGGCCTCTATATTTCACATCACCCGTTGGAAGGTGTGGCGGGCCTCATTCGTTCGCGCACAACCGCCAGCATTGCGGCGCTGAATGAGGAATGGGCCGGACAAACAATTACACTGGGCGGCAGAATTGTAGGCGTGCGAACGCTGATAACGAAACGCGGCCAGAAAATGGCGTATATTCAATTTGAAGATTTAACCGGATCGATGGAAATTGTGATTTTCCCCCGTACATTTGCCGAAGCTGAAGCTATTTTCCAGGAAAACAAAAAAATATTTATTACCGGTAAAGTCGCTGTTCAAGACGAAATGGTGAAGTTTACCGCAGATAGTGTTGAAGAGATGAAAATTGCAGAAACCGACGCCGCAGAACGGAAATTTCACATGAAAGTGCGCATAAAACGCAACGGGCAGCCATCTGCAGATATTAACCGGGCAGAGGAAGTTATGAAAACGATTCGCGCCGCTCCGGGCGCTGATACGTTTGATTTGGTTATCGATTTACCCAACCCAAATGGTTCCAGTGTTACACTGCGACCCAAAGCAAATACCGTAAAGTATGATCTTGCCTTGCATAAAAAATTGGAAGACGCATTGGGCAGCGGCGCTGTTGAAGTTGAACAGGCCGGATATTATGAGACACGAGTTGGCAAATGAGTGAAGTTTTTTTTGTAGACGCTGCGCTAAGTATCACAGATATTCCCAGCGCATTACACGAATATCCGCACGCGACGTGCGCAGTTATCGATGTTATCCGCGCGACCACTACTATGTCTATGCTGGAAGAGCGCGGCGCGGAAATTATTCAGGTTGTCTCTTCATTAGAGGAAGCGCTTGAGATAGGGCAAGAGCACAAAGAATATTTTTTGGTGGGAGAAAACCAAGGAGAACGCCCCGAAGGATTTCATTTTGGCAATTCTCCGGCGGAAATAGCCCAATCAAATTTTACGAAAAAACATGTCATTATCGCGACCACGAATGGAACGAAGGCTATCGCCGCATGTTTTGCGCATAACGCCGGTGTGGTTGCCGCGGCGTGTTTAAGAAACGCTGCGCCGGCGGCGCAATGTATGCTGGCGGCGTTTCCTGCGCCCGCTTTAGTTGTATGCGCGGGACGGAAAATGCGCCCGTCGGCAGATGACACCTATACCGCCGGTGTGATATTAACTGAGCTGCTGAGGTTAGCGAGTCAGGCCGGAATAGATGTAAGGCAGATCGG
>JAKAOI010000348.1 GCA_021812265.1 Chloroflexota bacterium
TGCGCCGACCAGTTACCGGCGAAAGGAGTTGAAGCTATGGCTGAAAAAAAAGGGCGCAAATCGCCGGATCATTCCGCCGGAAACAGGAAAACACGTATTGCGAGGCAGCGCCGCACGGAACACCGGCAGGATCATGCGCCGCGCAAATGGTTTTCTCGCATTGAAAAAATATTGCGGTGGTGGTCCAGCATCTTCTTTGGTTTTATTATTGTGAATTTATTAGGAAATATTCTCTTTGCTCTGGCTGGCGCCGGACCCAGCGCAGTGCCTGTATATTTCCAGAGTTTCCGGTATATGGCGTTATTAGCAATAACATATCCGCTGCCGTTTTGGATAGTGACCGTTTTTCTTGTGGGTACTGCTTGTATTGGGGCAGGATTGTTGGGAATGGAAATTTGGCAGAAGAGGCGCCGGCGCCGCAAACAACGGGAAATTTATCTGAAGGCTGTTGAAGATAATTACCAGGAAATCTCATTGGTCATTGATCCTGATCTCAAAATTCCTCTTCCTCGACCGGTATACCAGCGCCTATCCTATTTGCGCCGGCCGGGATCTCAGGATCAGGAGAAAAAAACCAGCTATATCCAAGCAGAATACATTACTGAAGTGTTGAATACAGAGGGTTTATCGGTGTGTATTGTTTTGCTGGGTGATCCGGGAGGCGGCAAAACAACTTTCTTGCGCCAATCGATGTTTGATCTTGCCCAGAAAGCACAGAAAGATGCGAATGTTTTTTTGCCGGTATATATTGCGTTGCCTGCTTTTGCGAAATTTCTTGCACGGAATGAACAGACGGCTGTAAAAGATTATCTTCTCGATCAAGATTCGCTCCTAGTAAAAATGCGCATCACCAACTATGCTGACACCATACAGAATGCTGTAGAAAACGGGCAGGTCTTTCTTTTTGTGGATAGCCTCGATGAGGTTGATCCGGGGAATCGCAGGCTTGTCATCAATTGGGTTCTTAAACAGCAAGCAACAATTGCTTCTCAAGGGGCAATTGTTCTTGGCACCCGCTATACCGACTATGACCCTGCTCAATTCGCTCCAAGAAATCGAACACTCTCAAAATATCAAGAGTTTACCGAACTTGTTGCTCAACCAATGGATCATGATATTCGAGTTCAATTGGCCAATAACCTCTTTGGCCCATTGATGGAGCAAATTAAAAAACTCTTTCCTGATATTGCAAGGACGCTGAATCCACCGGATGTATATGAATTTATTAAGCTTGTTGAGCAAACAGCGCAGCAAGAAACGCTGCTTGGCGAAAATCCTTTGTTATTTTCACTGGCGGCGTATTTATTTGTGCGGGGAGAAAGGCAGTCTCTTCCAACATCTCGGGTCATGCTATACGGAACATTTATTGAAGCGTTGTTGACAAAAGTTGTTCTGCGGCAGCAACAAAAAGAGACAGGCAAGCGCGAGATGGAGATCTTGCGTAAAGTATTTCATGTGTTGGCTGAAGTTGCTTTGTGGACCTTTACCGATTTGGCGGGATCGATTGGGTTTACCGAACGAGAGATGACTTCTGCATTGGATGCAATGCGCGAAAAATGGCATATCGAATGTGATTCTGCTTGGGTTGTCGATTCCGGAGCGCTGAAGCCGGTAGAGAAAAATAAACGGTATGAGTTTAGGCATCATACAGTGCAAGAATATCTCGCCGCTGCCGCAGTGAGCGAACGGTTATTGTCAGAACGACTGCGTCAGGGAACATGGGATTTACTGAGAGAAAAGCGGTTTATTGCGCAATGGACTCAGCCAATGCGTATGCTGGCAGGTGTATTAGTGATGAGTGAGCAGGATGTTCCGGGCGCAAGCAAATATGTGGTGGAATGGATGGATGATCTTAGCCAGATAGCCATAAATATGCAAGATATTAAACAGTTCGACGCGCTGGAGCTTGCAGTGGCGTCGTTGCCGGAAATTCCCGATATAGCGTCGTTCGGGGAACAGATCAACGTGTCTTCCCTGCTTACTGTGTGGGCAAAAACGCTGTTACAGGTTGCGCTGGCCGGACAAACTGAATGGGTAGACCGTTTTCAGCGCCTTGGCTCCGGTGTTTCCCTATTGCCGCCGGATAGTACCAAATCGGCGGTAGAAAGTTTGCTGCAAGCCTTAGCAGATGAAAGCGAGCCGGCCGGACAAATAGCGGCGGCGCAGGTTCTGGAAAAATTGGGGAGTCTTATCACTGATATCAGCGTCTTCATACAGGTTTTGCATGATTCACGTGCGCAAAAAGAGGTTCGGATAGCGGTGGCGCACACGCTGGCAGTATTGAATATGCGCGATGGCGTGCAATCCTTAGGTCACATCATCCTGGAAGAAGATTTGGAAGGGGCAGATAGTGGGTTAGCAAATATCATAGCGATGGCGTTGAATGGAGCCGGCGATCTCTCACGCCATCTGATGGAGATTGCCGTTGAAACGGAGCGAGATAAAGAAACACGGCGGTTGGGAACGATAGCGCTGGGAAGCTTAGGTGAGCCGGCAAAAACGCGATTGGAAGAGTTGATGGAGGATGATGAGGCAATTGTTGCGGCAACTGCGGCGGAAATTCTGCAAAATTTGGGAGCGCCGAAAGAAGAATTGCGCAAACGCCTGCTGGAACTTGCGGAGCATGGAGGGGAGATCTTGGAGCAATTGCAATCTATTTTACCGCAATCGCTGAGAAGATTGGGGTATACGGTTATTGTGTATGAGGGGCATGAAGTGATTATTCCGCCGGTGTGCGCGATACCGGCAGGAGAGTTTTTGATGGGGAGCGACAAACGCAAAGATAAAGAAGCGAGAGATAATGAGCTGCCGCAGCATAGAGTGCGTTTGGAAGAATACGCTATCGGGAAATATCCATTGACGGTGGCGGAGTATGGGATGTTTGTGGAAGCGACGCACCGCGCGGCGCCAAGGGATTGGGATACCCAGAAGAAGCGACCGGAGCATCCGGTAGTATATGTAAGCTGGGAAGATGTGCAGGCGTATGCGAAGTGGCTGGGTGAAGTGACGGGAGAGAAGTGGAGATTGCCGAGTGAGGCAGAGTGGGAGAAAGCGGCGCGGGGAACTGATGGGCGGATCTATCCGTGGGGGAATGAGTGGGACGCAAGCAAGGCAAATACGGAGGAGAAAGGTCCCGGAACAACAACGCCGGTAGGGAGCTATCCGCAAGGGGCGAGTCCGTATGGAGTGATGGATATGGCGGGGAACGTGTGGGAGTGGACGAATACAGTATATAAAGAATATCCATACGACGCAGGAGACGGGAGAGAGGATGTAAATTCTATAAATACTAGAGTGCTGCGCGGCGGCTCGTGGTACTACAATTCCAGGAATGCGCGTGCGGCGTATCGCAGCTACCTCAGGCGAGTCATCTCGAACAGCGTTAGGG
>JAKAOI010000349.1 GCA_021812265.1 Chloroflexota bacterium
TGTGCTATTCCGAGAACGGTTCGGAACATTGTTTCAGTTGAGTATTCAGCCATATTGGTTCTTCCTTCATTTTGCTTCTTTCATATAGTAGCGCAAAAACGAAAAAAGTTTCTTCATCTTTTTGAGATGAAGGATAAATTTTTACATGACATAATAAAACATTGAAGAAAAAATATTCGCATCAAATCTGCTAATGATAATCACCATTATCATAAACAAGTGATTTTCTAAAAATTGTCATTTTGTTCCATGTTAGAATGAAAATTTCATTTTCTTATAAGAAAATACAGCACACAAGAATAACTGACGGGTATTCGCTTTTAAAAAATATTTTTTGTTGCGCTATATTACTTGGCTAAAAAATGTTGGACTAAGATTATAGGAAATGCTGTTTGCTGTCGTTCTTACTCAAATTTTGGGGATCAATTGTGTTTTGTTTGAGTGATATGCATATGATATACTTTTGCTATGATATGTTGATTTGAACGTTCTATTTGAGGCAGGTTTACTTTATGTTTTTATTGAGTATTGCAGGCGCAATTACTGTTGCTTCCATTGCTGTTGCGCTTTTTGGCGTAACAACAGCTGCTTTGATCCTATTTAAAAAATCTTCCCATGCTGCTCCACAACAAGACGATAAAATCCGCACATGTATATATACACGCCGGCGCCTCTCAATTAGTCGCTGAATCGCTTGCAAAAGAAAACACAATCGAGGCTATCAAAACATATCGAGAAGAAAATAATGTTGGGTTACGGGCAGGAAAAAAGGCAATTGAACAACTGAAAAGACGCGCCAAGATAGAAGCATAACAACCAATCCCCTATATCCATGCTTGGCGCGCAGGCCGATTGAAGCTTACGCCGCCAAGCTATAATATTGCAGGTTTATAGTTGTACAATCGGCGTTGGATACAGCCAAGGAGAATCAAAAACTGCCAGCTCGCCGTCATATTTGCCTGGTATCGGCATAAGACGCGCCGACAGCGGTTTACGATGTTTGAGAGAAAGCGCCGCCACATCCAGTAAAACTGCCGCAATTTTCTCTGGGGTTGTGTTTCCGGCGATAGGAATAGTGTCTAATCCGGAGCCGCAGACAGTTGATAATAGCTCCAGCGTTTGCAGCGACACGGTTTTATCGGCGATGCGCGCGGCGACACCGGCGTCTTCCAGCGCGGGCAGAAAGACCCCGTTATATCCGCAGGTTTTCAGCGCGGTGCCGGCGCCTTTTATGGCAGTGGTAATTTGCGCCAGCGCGGCCACAGATCCCGCGGCGCCAAATGCGCCTAACCCCATAGCTTCAATTGCATACGCAATACTTTCCTCTCCGTTTGGCGCGGGTGAAAGATCTAATCCATAATATTCCACATGTTTTTTTGCGGCGTATTCTTGAGCAATATTTTCAACGCTTTGGCCGATTGTTTCAAAAAAGGCTTGTATATCGTCGACGCAATGCAGCAAAAACGTATCAGGCTGAGGATATGTTTCTTTTGATTTATGTATGGCGTCCTGCAGCGCCGTTACGCTTTGCAATCCGACAGAAAATCCCCAAGTGGTGTCGGGGTGAAACGCTGCCGGGAAAAACGCCCCATATTGCGGACAGTTGGCGGACATGGCAAAACGCATATTGCCGATTCCGTCGGGAGTCATCTGACTGAGTTCCAGCATAACTTGCGCTGTAGGCAGCGCGGCGGCGGCGTTAAGCCCAAATTCCGCTGACGCAATTTGCGCGGTTGCGTTCAGCGCTGGGCAATGCGCAAGGATACGCGGCAGCGATTGGATATATTCCATAGGAAAGGTCAATTCATCCGCTAATGCAGGCCCCAAGGAGAGATATGCGATGCCTGTTTCACTCAGCCATTTTTGCAATTGTTCGGTGTACGCAAAAATATCTTCCGGCTTGGCGGGCGCCAAATCGCTGAATAAAGGTCTTGTAGATATCCGCAGTGTTTGTATTTCGTAGCCCTGCGCAATATATACCTGTTCCAATTCTCGCGCCATCTCCGCCGCTCGCGCAATTGCGTCAAATGTCAGCGGGTGCGGCTGCCCCACACCGATGGTAATTGTTCGTATACGTACTGTCATTTCTGAATAATTTCCCCTCTCAGCCGGGTAAAAGTGATGTTCTGTCACCAGATATGGCGCATACTGTTATTGTGTCACCTTGCCCAACCAGAGATCCACCGGCGCTTTTTTGTTAGCTGCGCCGCATTCGCGCTTGTTCGCGAATTGCTTGTAAATTTATAATTTCAGCAATCTCAAATTGGAAGGGTACACTTCCGGCAATTGGCCGCACACGAATAATCGCCGGAAAATAGCCCATACGTCCATGCAATTCAGCTATAAGCGCCAACGCCGCTGATGAAAGCCCGGGGGGATTGATGAGCAACGGAAGCGTTTGCCACTGTTCCGAAGAAAAGCTGATAACACGAATTGCGCTTTACATTGGGCTGCGCAGTGTTTTCGGATCTGTGTCATTCTCGCTTGCTTACACCTTATTTTTTCTTCTTTCGCTGTCAGTTTTATGGTTCCATTATAGAATTTATGATTTCATTGAAAATTCGTAAACTTACCCGAATTTTTGCAGTAAGTTCATGATATGGTATAGATAACAATTAAGGAGGTTATGTCTATGACTATTGGTGAGCCAGATGATAAGCGAAGTCGCTCACTACGTTTCCAGGATTTACGCGATTTATTTATTGCCAATCGGGATCGACGTTGGACTGTTCGCGAATTAGCCGAGCGCTTCCATGTTTCTCCTGCAACAATTCAGCGTGATATTGAAGAATTGAGTAGATCAGGAACAGTTCCACTCGTTCATGAAGGGGAAACCAACCAATCAGTATGGTATCTTCCCAAAGAATTCATACCAACACTTCCACCGCTGCATTTGAACTATGAGCAAGGCGCAGCATTGTATATTGCGACACGGCTGTTATCTCAACAACATGATGAGCAAATTGATGGAATACAATCTGCTATCAATGCATTAATACACATTATGCCAAAGACATTACGCCCACATTTGGACATGCTCACAAAAGATATGCAACAACGGGCGAGTGGAAGAACAAATCTGACGAAAATTTTTGCTATATTGAGTCAAGGATGGCTGCGCCAGCAAAGTGTGAAAATCTTGTATGATGCGCCAAATAAACGCTCATTTACCTGCACATTCTCCCCATATTTTGTTGAGCCATCTGGCATTGGCTACACCATCTATTTCATTGGATGGTGCAAAGAACTCAATGTATTGCGCACATTTAAATTGGAGCGAATACGACATGCAGAATTCACCAAAGAGTCATTCTCACTTCCATCTGATTTCAATGGGACAACATTGTTGCAATCTGCCTGGCGGGTCATGTTTGGTGAAGATCGGAA
>JAKAOI010000350.1 GCA_021812265.1 Chloroflexota bacterium
TGCCCTGCGGATCTTCCATGCCTAAAATAAGCATGTGTTCCGCCATCCAGCTGTCTTTTTTGCCGATGTTTGAGCCGATGCGCAACGCCAAGCATTTTTTACCAAGCAGCGCGTTGCCGCCGTAACCGGAACCAATGCTCCAAACAGCGCGATCTTCTGGGAAATGCATAATAAAGCGTTTATCGGGATTTACTTCACCTAAAGAATGCAGTCCGGGAGAAAATATACCGGTTTTTCGGATATGTTCCAGCGCAACGTTACCGATGCGTGTCATAATACGCATATTTTCTACAACATATAAACTATCGGTAATTTCTACGCCGGCAATGGCAAAAGGTGAATCTGGCGCGCCCATAAGATACGGTATAATATACATGGTGCGGCCGTTCATAGCATTTTTGAACAGCGGAAGCACTTCTTCTGCAGCGGATTCCGGCGCCATCCAATTATTGGTTGGCCCGGCGCCGTCTCGGGTTGGCGTACATATAAATGTAACTTTTTCGGTGCGGGCAACGTCATTAGAATTACTGCGATGTAAATAGCAATTGGGGTATGTTTCGGGATTAAGCTGAACAAGTTCGCCTGAAGCAAGCATTTCAGTAATAAATTCCTTGCTTTCTTCCTTTGAACCATTGCACCAGCGAATCTTTGCCGGCTTGGTTAACTGCACACAAGCGTCAATCCATTTCTCTAAACCATTGCGCCCCATTATAGAATCAAACGTAAAATTGGCTGATAAATCTACCATAAAGGATATAGCCTCCACTAAAGTTTCAGAAACGAGTTCTCCATTGAACTTTTTAACAGCATCGTTCGCAAGCAAAAAATTTTTTACTTCTTAAAGATAGTACTCGTCAACTATCACCATATCATCAGGACTATATCTTCGCAAGGCACAAATTGTATGCAATTTCCGAGGATATGATCGTATTTTGGCGCTGTCGGCATAATACATTACATATATCATCGACGGGTTTAGGCATTGCAACACTATAAAACATAAGCAGGAGAGCAAGATTTGATATGTGTTCGGGCTGATAGTATGCGGCTGTGAAATCAACCGCCGGCGGCTGCAACAAAAATTGTGGTATGCTTAATAAAAGGAACGGCGCTATTCGCTGTAAAGTGATACATAGCATATATCAGGAAAAGAAATTTAAAGTTTTATTATGAAACCGCTCGTAGCAATTGTTGGAAGACCCAACGTCGGCAAATCAACCTTTTTTAACCGCATGATCGGCGATCAGCGATCTATTGTTCAAGATGAACCACATACAACCCGCGATCGTATTTTTGGTGACACTGAATGGAACGGCCGTATTTTTACTCTTATAGATACGGGAGGGTTAGAGCTGAGTTCATCAGACAATATGCTGAAACAAGTGCATGCGCAGGTGAAATTAGCTATTCAAGAAGCGGTGATCATTGTATTTATTTGCGATGTGGAAACCGGCGTTACTACTGCAGATGGCGAGATTGCTGATATGCTGCGCCGATCTAATAAACCTGTTTTGGTTGCTGTCAACAAATCGGATAATATGGAACGGCGGCTGAATACCTCTGATTTTTATGAATTGGGGTTCGGTGAGCCAGTTGCCATATCCTCACGCCATGGGGCCGGCACCGGTGATTTGTTGAGCGCTATTGTCGATTTGCTCCCTCCGGAAGAAGAGGATGCGCCAAAAGAAACTATTCCGCATATTGCAATTGTGGGAAGGCCAAATGTCGGAAAATCCTCGCTGCTGAACGCAATCTTAGGGCAAGATCGGGTTATTGTCAGCGATACGCCCGGCACAACCCGCGACGCTATAGATACCCGCGTAGAACATAATGGAACGCCGATTATTTTGATAGACACTGCAGGGGTGCGCCGCCGTGGCCAAATCTCTCCCGGCGCCGAAAAATTTTCTGTGCTGCGCTCTGCCCGGGCAATTGAAAGATCTGATGTTGTGCTGCTGCTTATCGACTCTACCGAAGGCATCACTGCGCAAGATACCCATATTGCCGGCATTATCCGCGATGAAACCAAGGGAGTAGTGGTTGTTTTTAATAAGTGGGATGTGATACGTGACCAAAGAAAATTGTTTACACAAGCAGAAGATGACCCCACTATTAAACTGACCATCATTGATGAACCTGAAGACGCGGAAAAACGCCGTGAACACGCCAAAGAAGATCTTAAATTTATTCCTTACGCGCCGGTTATTTTTGCGTCCGCCAAAACAAAGTTTCATGTGCCGGCAATCATAGACGCCGCTTTGCAGGTATACGAAAACAGACAAATTCGTATTCCCACGGCAAAACTGAACACGTTATTCAGAGAAGCCGTGCAAAGGCATCCGCCTGCGCCGATTAAAGGCCGGAATTTAAAGTTTTTTTATGCAACGCAAGGCGCTGTAAATCCGCCAACTTTTATTGTCTTTGTGAATGATCCTGAATTAATGCACTTTGGGTACGAACGGTATTTAGAAAACCAATTGCGCAAGGAATTTCCTTTTGCCGGCACTCCAATAAAATTAGTAGTGAAAGCGCGCGAACAAACGACATAGCTTTGGCGCTGAAAAATAGAAATCTTCACTTGGTAAAAATCGTTGTTGATATATTTAATATGTATGGGATATACGAAAAGTCCTTGTGGGAAATGACAAATTATGTATTTCGTGCTATAATAGCCTCAAAGCAGGCAATATGCGCTTTATATGCGCAGTCAGGAGCAAAAGAACATGGAAGTATGCGCTCAATGCGGAAACACTGTTCGCGATGGCGATAAATACTGTCTTTATTGCGGTAAAAGTCTTTCGCATGCAGGTAAACGGCTCTCATTCAAAACGGCGTTTCAGGATGATCAACATAATGTACATGTAGCCATGCTGGATGATGACGGCAGACAATATATGCAAGACGCCTACGGGCATGATAACAGTTTTTCAACGAGGTATGAAATGGCTAAAACACCTCAGTTCATCTGGAAAGGCGCAGATGGCGCCCAGCATACTGCAGATGTTAACTTGAATGAGATATCTATCGGAAGAGCGCCAAGCTGTGATATCGTTTTGGCGGATGATCAAATGGTTTCACGCCGGCACGCAATTGTTCGCCGACAAGGCAGCAATATTGTTATTATAGATATTGGCAGCAGCAATGGCACCCAAGTCAACGGAGTTGATATCACCGAATCTACTTCTTTAAATGATGGTGATAAAATTACTATCGGAGATCAGGAAATTTTATTTAAATATAACACAGATGATGGCGCCGATCAACCAAATCCGTTTCCCAGCTCATTTGTTCCGCCATCGCAGCAGCAGCCACCACCCCCTCCGGTTTCATCTTTCACTGAACAAGACACCGGTAATATTGGCGCCTTGTCGGCGAACAATTGC
>JAKAOI010000351.1 GCA_021812265.1 Chloroflexota bacterium
TCAAGACACTGTCATTTTTTCGCAAATAGACGGAGATTTTCGCGCAATTCGCAGCAACGGCTCTATAGAAATCTCCGGCATTCTGGGAGCGGCAAAAATAAATGACACGATGGAATCGGTATGGCTTCGATGTAACCGAGATGTATATTTTCAATCCGCGCTTCAAGAAGGCAAAGAATACGCCATTACCGGTGAAAATATCACTTTTCGGGTTGTCGGCTCGGTGAACGCGCAATTTGTTGCGTCCAGCGATACAGGCAGTGTACACACTAATTTGCCTTTGCTGGTTGATAAACATCGGCGTTATTTAGTCGGCATCCTTGGCCAGGCAAAATCGAAAGTAACCCTGAAAAGCAAAACCGGCCAAATAATGCTGGACTCTGTTTCGGAAGACAACGAAGAAGATACAGGGAAACAACGCCGCAGAAAACGCGGCTTGCACATAAATATTGATAGCCCTTATGGCATTCCGGATATTCAAATTGAAACACCAGATTTAGAAGATCTTGAACATTTTCGCGATTTAGGTAAAACCTTCAGCGCATTTTTTAGAGGAGAACCAACTATGTCTACACAACCCACAAATGATGATGACGCAAAATTTGAACAACGCATGCGTGATCTTTCCGAGCGTTCCAGCCGAGCTATGCGCAAAGCCGCGGAAAAAGCCCGTGAATATGGCGAAAAAGCCGCACAAAAGGCCCGTGAAACCGATTGGGAAGCCGTTGGCCGTGAGGTACGCACCGCTATAGAAAAAACCGTTTCGGAAATAGACAGCGCGTTTAAAGAAATTATTAAAGAATTCCAAAGCGAACCCGCTAAAGCAACTGAAACCGATTCGGAATCTACAGCAAAAAAGACCTATGATTCATCGGTAAAGCATATTCCGATTGAAAAAGATGAACCATCTGATGTAGCTGCGCAAGCAACCATAAAGGTCGATGACACTGCTGTGGCTTCGCTGGAAGAACGGCGGCGCACAATTTTAGAGCAGTTGAAAGATGGCGCAATATCAATTGAAGAGGCGCAAAAACAGCTTGGCGCACTAAAATAGCGCGTTGTCTTCCGTAAAAAATCTGAACAGCTCCGGTTATATGATAGAGACCGGAGCTGTTGCGTTTATTTGTATGTGCGCTGAGCAAGCGCAAGATTTTTCGCTTGCGCAACTGCTTTATTTGGCCAGACGATCTAACGCGGCAATAAGAATTGGCTGCACAACATCGGGTTTGGCGCTGCCCTTCGATAGCCGCATAACCTGTCCTATAAGGAATTGCACCGCGTTTCCTTTCCCTTTTTGGTAATCGGCAACGGCTTTGGGATTTGCGGCAATTGCTTCTTGCACAAAGCCGTCGATTGCCGCTGTGTCACCAATGGAGGCAATGCCTTCCCGCTGAATAATAGCGTTTGGCGCTTCATGAGTTTGGTAAGCGCGCTCCAAAATATCTTTTGCCTGTTTACCGGTAACTTTTCCCAGTGTAACCGCGTCGATAAGCGCTGCCAAATTTTGGGCTGTTATGGGGCAAGCGCTGATTTCCGTTTCAGAAGCGTTTAATAGCCGGGACAGGTCGCCCATCACCCAATTTGCCGCCAGCCTGGCCCGCGAGGCAAGTTCGCCGTCGGTTAACGCGGCAGTTGTTTCTTCAAAATAGCGCGCCATTGCGCGATCTCCTGCCAGCAATTCGGCGTCGGCTAAGTTTAAGGCATATTCACGAATAAAGCGCTCACGACGCGCATCGGGCAGCTCAGGCATCTGTGAGCGGATTTCTTCAACCCACTTGCGTGCAACTTCGATTTGCGGCAAATCTGGTTCGGGGAAATAGCGGTAATCATCCGCATATTCTTTCACACGCTGTGAAACGGTAACGCCACGGGTTTCAACCCAGCCGCGCGTTTCCTGAACTATGACTTCACCTTTGGAAAGCGCCTCCATTTGCCGCTGCGCTTCGTATTCCAGCGCGCGCTGCACGGCGCGGAATGAATTCATATTTTTAATTTCGGTTTTAACGCCTAACTTGGTTTCCCCATGTTTGCGCAGGGAAATATTGGCGTCGCAACGCAAACTGCCTTCCTCCATTTTTCCGGAGGATACACCCAAGTTAACCAAAATAGAACGAAGCTTTTGCATATACAATCGCGCTTCTTCCGGTGACCGCATATCCGGCTCGCTGACAATTTCCAGCAAAGGAATACCGGCGCGGTTCCAGTCTACCAAGGAATAGCCTTCGCCCCAATTGTTTGCGCTGTGCACTAAGCGACCGGTGTCTTCCTCTAGGTGCGCGCGGGTAACGCCGATTTTTTTTACCGCGCCATTTAGCGTAATTTCCAATGATCCGTTCACGCAAAAAGGCATATCATATTGTGATATTTGATAGCCTTTCGGCAGGTCCGGATAGAAATAATTCTTGCGGTCAAATTTAGCGAGTTCGGGGATGCTGCAGTTTAGCGCCAGCCCCACCATGAAGGTATAATCAACCGCTTGTTTGTTAATAACGGGCAATACACCGGGCATACCCATGCATACTGGGCAAATATGTGTGTTTGCCTCATCATTAGCATAATGTGTATTGCAAGAACAGAACATTTTACTGTCTGTCAGTAATTGTGTATGAACTTCCAGTCCGATAACAATTTCATATTCTTGCTGAACCGCTGTCAGCGTATCTGTTGCCATGCCTGTTTTTTTCTTTCCTTTCAGTTATATTCCTTTTGCTTTCGGTTCCCTTACCGTATTGTATTTTACATTGTCGGTTGAAACGGCTCGTCGGTGAGCCATTCATATGCTTCTTTATATCTTTGCGCCGCGCCGTCAATAATATGCTGCGGCAGATCCGGAGCCGGGGCTTGCTTATTCCATCCGCTTGATTCCAGCCAATCGCGAACATATTGCTTATCAAAACTCGGAGGAGATATTCCGGCGGAATATTCACCCGCCGCCCAAAAACGGGAAGAATCCGGAGTAAGCATTTCATCGATAACGATGAGGGTATCGTGCAGCAAACCAAATTCAAACTTTGTGTCGGCAATAATAATGCCTTTATCGATGGCGTAATCTGCGGCAAATTTATATAAATTGAGAGTTGCGCTGCGCAGCTGTTCGGCCAAATCGGACCCGATTGTATTGACCAGTGTTGCATACGAAACATTTTCATCATGCCCGGATGCGCTTTTGATTGCGGGAGTGAATAATGGCTCGGGCAGCAAATCTGCTTGGCGCAGCCCTTCGGGCAGGCGAATGCCGCACACTGCCCCATCCGCTTGATATTCCTTCCAAGCAGATCCGGCTAAGTAGCCGCGGGCAACGCACTCAAAATCGATGCGCTGCGCTTTTTTCACCAGCATAGTTCTGCCGGCCAGCGCGCTGCGAAATGGCTGAATTTCCG
>JAKAOI010000352.1 GCA_021812265.1 Chloroflexota bacterium
TATCTCAGATGTTGTTATTGTCCACAGTTTGCAAAAACAAGTCATACAACGCTATCGGGCGCCGCAAAGCTTTGCTCTAATATTGGCAAATCTTCCGTGCGCTTCCACAGGATGTATGCAAAGGCAAGCATTACCGCAAAATTAATCAATCCCATCATGCGCAATACAATACCGCCGTGCGTAACACTTGGCAGTCCCATAAATTGGCTTAATACCAACGCTGCGCTTAAAAATCCTGCAGAAATAACCGGCCAGCGCCATAAACCGGCGTTCATGTCACGCATTGTCATAAATTCCCAAATTACAATAAACACGAATGGCTCGGCATAATAATATGGCCAAACCGTTTTGCTTAAAAGCGGAACAAGCAGCGCAGCCAAGGCAATAAGTCCCCATAAATTCTGACTGTTCATACGAACAGAAAATCTGCGAAAAGCAATATAGGCAAGCGCCATTGCGACAAGAATAGCCGTGGGTAAATCCAGATGCTTGGCAAGTGAGCCAAGCGGTGTGCCAATAAATATCGACCAAACCGAATTGCCAATTTGCGCGCCACCACGCCATTGTATCAGTGAAAACATTGTATCTTGGCGATCAAACAAAAAAAACGGGCCAATCCCTACCAAACCGACGCCAACCATAACTCCTGCCAGTTTGGCCAACACACCATATTGCTTTTCCAATAATAAAACAACACATACTGCAATCAGCGGAACAGCGGCGGTTGTTCTTGTTAACATTGCTAAGCCAAGCAAGGTCCCCGCCAAATATGGTCTGCCAGATTGCAGCTGCAAAATGCCTGCCACAAAAAAGAACAGCATCATCGGCTGCTCAAAATGCCACCATGTGGTAAAATTCTGCCAAATGAGCGGAGAAAAGATAATGAGACTAAAGGCAATAAACACTTCAGAACGGCTGGCGCGGGCGTTCATTTTTTGCACCGCATATGCTGCGGCAACCGCCAGCAGCGCCACAAACGGAATAAACCACACACCAACAAACGCTACCAATGAGCGGCAAGATTCTGAATTATATCCGGAAGCAACACATGCAGCGGCGCCGGGCAAGTGAATAACTTGCGCCAACGCAATAAGCGGCGCCATTAAAATAGTTGATAACGGCGGATTATAGTTGGGATATGTCCCATATCGCACAGCATATATGGTGAACGGGTTGCCATTCAATATGCGCTGCGCTGCGGGAAAGAAAAACGCCAATTGATCGGAATCTGCAGCTGTTTGAATGGTTACAACGCTTTCGATAATCGCCGCTATACCTACCGCTAAGGCTAACCCTGCAGCAAAAATAAAATGTTTGCGGCTGACTGTTTCCCATCCGCTTTTCTGTTGCATACATCATTTCCTTTTCGCAATACCATACATTTGCTATCAAAATTAGCTGCCGGCGTCCCAAATGAAAAAAACGCTGCTCTTCGCTGATTCGTTTTCAGACTGCTTGGTGTCTGCATAGTTAAATACAGCCATTGTTCTACAAATTCCAAGCCGGACGCTTACTTCTATTATGCATACGAATAGATCTATTTTTCGGAACTTATAGGACGAATGGCGCGGCAAACTGCGCCAAAAAAGAATCGATTTCCGTGGCGGCAGGAATGGACGGCAGCGCGCCCATGCGGGTTACGGCAAGCGCACCAGCGGCCACAGCCCGGCGCAGCGCCGACGCCACACCTGTACCGGCGGCAATTTGCGCGGCAAACACACCACACATAGCGTCTCCGGCGGCAGTAGCGTCTACCTGCGCAACAGGAAATGCGCGCATCCACCAGCTTTCCGGATGGCCGGCAGCGTCTAGCCGCAACCAAACTACACCTTTTGCCCCAAGTGTTACAAAAACATTGCGCGCGCCTTTATGCAACAGCTCTATTCCCGCGGTGCGCGCAGTTTCGGGTGTATCGGCTGGCATATCAGTAAGTAATGCGGCCTCTACTTCATTGACAAACAAATAATCCGCTAAAGCAAATAATTCATCGGGCAAAGGATCCGAAGGAACCGGCGCTATATTCCAAACTGTTTCCAGGCCAAACGCTTTAGCGGCGCGAAGACCGGCGCTATATGAAACTTGGCTGGTTTCACACTGAGTAATAAACACTCCGCCGGAAGGATTCAGCGTCCGAAACAATTCCAGCACATCTTCTTCTGTTACCGCCAAGTTTGCGTTCGGATTTACCACAATAGTATTTTGTCCGCTTCCGGTCAACACTGTAATCAACGCAACGCCGGTGCTTTGCGCAGCGTCACGCTTCACAAAAGCGGCGTCAATATGTTCCGCCGCCAGCGCGGCAAAAAATCGCGGCGCAAATTCATCATCGCCAACTTTGCCTATCATATGCAAAACGGCGCCGGAACGCGCGGCGGCAACAGCTTGGTTTAGGCCTTTTCCGCCGGTAAATATACCAAAACCTGCGCCTATCAGCGATTCACCGGGCAGTGGCGCGCGCGCCGCGCGCGCAGTAATATCTACAACCAAACTGCCTAACGCAATAATTTCATTACTCATAGCGCTGTATCTGGCGAAACACATAATTATCTGCTTTGAATATACTCCAATAACTGTTATACATTCATTACAGCTATGGTAACACCGTCTCCTCCCTGATTATAGGCCGGCGCCTCAAAAGATTTAATATATGGGCTTTTCTTCAATAAATCTCGCACAGCCTGCCGCAGCTGCCCCGTGCCTTTGCCATGAATAATCCTCACGGAATATAAATTGCCTAAAAAGGCGTCGTGCAGATATGTTTCCAGTTCAATCAATGTTTCATCCACAGTTTTGCCGCGCAAATCAATTTCCGCGGCAGGCGCTTTTTGTTCCGTAAAATCACGATACACACTTTTCTGCCTGACAACAGAAGCTGCGCTCTGTCGCCGGCTGACACGCTCTATATCAGTAAGCGCGGCGCGCATATGCAATGAACCAAGCTGAATTTCCACCATATTTTTATTATCCGGCTTAGAAATCACTTGCCCGATTTTATTGAGCGATTTTACTCGCGCAAAATCACCGACTTCCGGGATTCCGCTTAAAATCACCGGAGCCTCTTCCGCAGTATCGTCCGCTTCCTCCGCAATATATTTTATCGGCGCCGCCGGTTCCGGAAGTTGTTCAGTTGCCTCAAGAATTTTTTGATACCGCGCGCGCGCCTTTTCTATTTGATCATCATCAACATCGGGATGTTTCAATGCTGCGCGAACCCTGCCAAATTCCGATCGCAATTTTTCTGCTTCACGGCGCGCTTCAGCGCGAGACTCATTAAGAATGCGGACGCGCTCCATTTCAATATTTCGGCGCTCTATTTCCAACTGCCGCTGCAGCTGCGCAACTTGTTTATTCAGCAGCTC
>JAKAOI010000353.1:0-577 GCA_021812265.1 Chloroflexota bacterium
TTCCGATCTGCAGTGGTATTGAGGCTGTGGTTGCATTTTCGCGCAACTGACGCACAAACTGAACACAATTTGAGTCGGGAAAAATATAATCTAAGATTAAAACATCCGGGGCGCCGCTAAGTATTTGAGTGAAAGCGTTATTTACATCCAATTCCGTTTTAACTTCGTAACCTTGGTCCATGAGAATTTGTGACAGAATAATACCGATATCTTCATTATCGTCAATAATTAATATTTTATATGTTTTAGTTGTTGCAGTATTCGTTAACAGAGATGCCGTCTGCTGAATATTATTTGGGATATACCTAGGACGAATCATTATTAATCTCCCTATTATCATAATATATACATATATTTATCTTTTGATTATTGATACTATATCTCATTTATGAGACGAAATGCAATAGCCAACCTGTGTTATTTTAGTTGCTTTAGGGAATTGTGCGGATGTTTGGAAACAAAATTGGAAAGCGTAGCTTCTGCGCAGAAACCGGCGCTAAAATTGTATGGTTTGCAGATACAGTACGCCTTATGATAAATACGTAAGCATAATCCATGCCAATAAGCGCCAATTTAT
>JAKAOI010000353.1:587-3355 GCA_021812265.1 Chloroflexota bacterium
TTCCGATCTCAGATCCCTGCGCTACCGTCGCTTCTGATTCCGTTGCAACCGTAAACTCTGCCTGAAACGTTGTGTTGGATATTTGGCGCACACAGCTTAAAGAAACGGTTACATCGTGTTCTAAGCCAATATGAGCAATTACTTCACACGTTATTGCCTGCGCAGAACATAGTTGGTCTGTAATCAAATGAGGAATTGCCGCTTCAATAAGCCCCGTCAGCAGTGATACCGGCACTATTCTTTGCCCCAATACGCTGTTTTCGGCAATTGAGTCGTCAATATGCGCTGGGTTCTGATTATCGGTGATAAGCGCAAGCAACGCCGCGTCTGCGTCAGTTATTCGCCGAACAATTTGAACCGTGCGGCCAATATATGCAGATGTTGAAGGTACCCTATCTGCCAGCATTCCTCTCTCCTGTATCTCTGTTACAAACAAACAGCAAAAATAATTCTGTCGGCGTGTTTTCGATTTTCTGCGGCCAAACAGGCGGTACACTAAAATCTGCGCTGCCGTTGGTTGTGATATAGCATAGATGTTTCGTAAGACGCAGATTGAAAAAGAAAAGTTCTATCCATCGATAAATGTCCCGCAATGTCTACTATAACGGTTGTTATCATTTTTCGGAAATTTTTGCCCAAAAGTCATATCACATACTATGTGTTAACTCTGCCGCAAAAATGGCGCCTATTATAGATCTGAACTTTGAACAGGAATAAGAGTGGATTTGGGAATATTTCAAAGCCTGTCATGGAGTCTGCCACCAACTGCGCCCATGCTTATGCATTGCTTTCGCTCAAGTCTCTGTTAATCTACTATCTCTACTATCTTGCTTTGACGGTCATCGTTTTGGAAATATGAGTCGCGGTAAAGATGTCTCGCCAATAAGTCCTGTTCTGATGACAAATAAGTATTTATGTTCTATAATAAATATAGAACAAATGTTTAATTTAAAATTGTGTGTGAGCTATACATTTGACCCAGACACAATACATTGAAGGAGAATCATAAAAATGGCAGCCAATCAATTAACAAAAACATTCCAATCTGCGTTCCGGCAAGCGCTTCTTGTTGAATTTGCGTATCCTTATATCGAAAGAATCAATATGTTATGGTATATGTTTCCCGATGGCAGACCCGATGGATTAAGTCTCGGCGCGCGATATGTGCTGTTTGTGTACCGCTGCGCTGTTTTAACCTGCGAAGAAATTGCGGCAGATTTGATTTCAGCAGGTGAAGAGCAGCTGCTGGCTTCTTTAGAATCTGAATCACGCTATCTTTGGAATATGGAACGCGAAAGTATTCGCCCGAAATTATTAGAACTTTGCCCATCTGTGCAGGAACTTACCGAATTAGCTGCGCTCTTCGCAGATACCGATCGTATTGACATGGAGCTTATTGCGTGTTAATATACATGATTGGTAATGCAAGAATATCGGACGGCTGCGGCGCTGAAAAATGCGCCGAGGAAAGTCCGGACTCCACAGAGCAGGGCGCTGGTTAACTGCCAGTGAGGGCAACCTTAAGGATAGCGCCACAGAAACAAACCGCCCCGCATTGCGTGGTAAGGGTGAAATGGCGAGGTAAGAGCTCACCGGCAGCCGGGTGATCGGCTGGCCGCGGCAAGCCCCGCCCGGAGCAAGATCAAGCAGAGGCAGTCGCTTCGGCGCGCGAATTGCTCGTTCGTTACGTCTCAGGTCGATCGCTAAAAACATTGGGCAACCAATGTTTCAGAGAGATAGCCGTCGCGATTGTTTGCGCAATCGCACAGAATCCGGCTTATAGATACTCTTGCATTATTTCTTAGCTTATCTTAGTCTCTGAAACAGACAATGCCTGCTTTTGCAGTTCAACATACCTGTGTTTATGCATGGGGATCTGTCACAGCTTCATAATTCTTCTGTTGCAAAAACATCACACGCCAAGGACCGAAAGAATATTTCTGCCCTTGGCGATTTTTTTAGCTGTATATGTGTCTGCGTCGCTGCTGCAGATTGAAGTGTTTATGCGCCGGCTTTCAGCGTTTCAAATACCGGATTATTATCTGCGCCGCTGCTGCCAGTCAGCCATGGCGTGCCCTGTGAATCTGCCAACTGATAGAATTGATCGTATTGATTGGCCGGAGAATAATCCGTCCATTTAGCGCCATCCCAATGGGCAATAAATGGAGTATTGTAATTTGTAATATAGAGCCATATATCCTGAGCCGAGGATGCGGCTGCTACTACAGGGTTTACAAACGAACTGCTCTGACTCTCCGGTTGCGGGAGCAGGCTCCATATCGTTCCGTTCCAATGAATTACATAGACATGGGCGTATCCCTGCAATACCAAATCTATATCAGAAGCTCCGAATGGCATGATATTAGCTAAACTCGGATATCTGACACCACCCTTCGGATCACTTTCCGGAAGATTTTTTATAATGGCGTCGAATCCCTGGATTTTATTCCATGTGTTTCCGTCGCCGCTATACCAGATAGTTCCGGTTGTATAGTTTCCGCCTGAGGTATTACATTGTTCGGAAATATAAACTGCGCCGTTCTTATCCGTTGCCGGCGGTAAAAAGCTGCATTGGTCTTGCAAAAACGCCGGAGATTCTGTAACCCACGCCGAACCGGTGTATTTCAGCAATGTTATGACGTTTATAACGTTATTGGCGCTATGCTCATACATCAGGTAAAATGAATCTGTTCCGATTGCAGCTACACCCAAGAATGTGTCAGGAGTTATCGCGGCCGGAATTTGTACGGCGCTGAATTTTGAGCCGT
>JAKAOI010000009.1 GCA_021812265.1 Chloroflexota bacterium
TATTGCCACAGGATGGGATATTCCCACTGGTCTGTATATCCCGAGTACTCTCAGCACCTTACCAGGCTACCCTGCGTATGTTGCGTTTCAGCATTGGATTTCGGTGACATGGGATACGAATGGCGGGTCCACGGTGTACTATGCCGATCCAACCTATAATTCCCCTTTCTACACGAGTGCGAATGGTTGGAATACACCAGGGCCATATGCCAATACTCCTACCAGTAATATGGCTCAATATGTCCCATTCTACCTCTGGTAGATCAAAAAGTATAGATTCAAAAATAAAGGAGGTCGCTGGAGCCTGTTCAACAGGTTCCGGCGATTCGTACAAAGAGATGAAATGGTATTTTCGCTTTACTGTGCTCTGTGTCGTGATGCTGTCCGGATGCTCCAGTTCGACTGGAATCGGGAGAACAGCCACAGCGACTCCTACTACGCTTCTTCCTACTGCAACACCAACGCCTATCTCTATCAATCTGACACCTTTACCTGCTCAAGATGCTTGGGGAAATGTTAATATCACCCAGTTTTCTCTCGATATGGGAGATCGTTACTTTGAAGCTATACCGAATTATAATGGCATTACCGACGATGATCAGGTATGCGGAGTGACTGTTCCCATGAACTCATCATATGGAACGGACAATTCACAGTTTATGGCATCGGTTGGGTTGCTCAACTTGCATACAGGAAAGATTACCTTGCTCACCACTCTTCCCGCCGGAGATCAATCGTGGGATTGTACTGTCACAGGTTCCTGGGTAATCTGGATACAATCATTTGGCAATACATTAGAAAGCTTAGCCGTTCATTGGGTCATCAAAGCGATCAATCGAGACACAGGCGAGATTCGCGTGATTGATCAGGCGAAAGGCGCAGATGGACAAGGACAATTTGTATCCATCAGACCCAATCCCTATGCCAGCAATGGGCGGGTTGTCTGGACAACATATTCATCGGATATCCCTAATGGAACACAGTCAGAGATGTACACATTTAATACCAGCACAAAAACCGTTCTTGCAGACAATACCTCATATCCAATCCTATCCTGGCCTTGGGTCACATGGGGAGATGGAAAACAAAAAGCCATCGTTTGCGAGAATCTGGAAACGGGGCAGCAAGTACTGCTTCATATGCAGTATATCCCTACGACAACCGCTTTTCATGGAACGACGTTTGTGTATACAAATAGTGACTATTCCCAAGTTCTAATATATCCAGACATCACCGATCCATCTCTTCCATCGTATGTGATTGAAGATAAAAGCATCGATGGAGACAGTTTTAGCGAATTTCCTACAATAAACAACCGTCTTGTTTCCTGGGTTTCCGACACCACATCTTTGGTTTTTGACCGCAAGTTGATGCGCCAGGTAATAGTTGATTCGTCAAAAATTCCTTTTGCTGGTGTTGTATCCAGTCATTTTTTGATATCAGAAGCTCCCCTTACTCAGGCAGATCATGACGCTTCAGTGAAAGGGCTTCCGTACCATCATGTGATCAGGATTATCGATACCGATACGTTGCCATAGTTGGTAATAAATTGAAGTTTAGACAAGTCATATGAGAAAAAGGCAAATTGGCCACAAAAATGAGGGACGCCACTGTAATGATCATAAAACAGGAGCAACCCTCAGATGAAAAATACCACATGGCGCCAAGTGAGGCATTATCGCAATTATATGCTTATTGTTCACCGCCGATTGCCATATAAATTTTTATTTATGGGTACTTTCTCATGTAATTAAAAAACAGGAAAAATATTTTTTACGGCATAAAAATATTTTCTTGTGTGTTTATGGTCCTGATCCTTGACATTTTACTAAATAATTATACATAATATAAATATACTCATCATGGATAAAAGCGGCTTGACAATATATCACAGTTCTTGTGTAATGTTGTAGCGCGTATATAAAGCTCATTTTCGGAAAGCGGCAGTATGCCAGACCCTATCCAAAACAGCCAAAGGAGGTGACGCCGGAATTTTTAATGGATATCTCATATTGATGATGAAAGATTTTAGTTCATATGAACGTATAAACATATATGACTCTTGTTCTTGAGCTTTCATATAGCATACGTTTACAAAAATATATGAGTAGTTCTTTGGAATTTTATAAAATAGAAGGCTATGAATATATTTTTAATAATATTTATCAGCAGAGACAGCAGTATGTGTGAATTTGTAAATGATGTAAATTCACATAATCACAGCGACTTATCAGCACAGTAAGACGCGGCGCAAAGATTTTTATCGAGGAAGATGTTATCGTAAATATATTTGCGTGATAAGGCGCTGCCAGCGCTGCGCTGTGTTTAAACTGTTGCAATGCCATAAATCGCGGCTTAGGAGCGCAAACAATGCGATGTACTAGTATATTTTCAGCATGCATAACATAGTGTTATAGTATCTTTAACGGACGCTGCAATTATGAATATTCTATCAGACTTACATGAGGGTTTTCCTGCATCAATGACTTCTCAGTCTTTTACACTGCTTTTCGAGGAATGCGCCGAATATATGGACTCGAAAGTGTTGGATGTTGTATTGCTTGCCTTTGAGGTTGCGGATGAAGCGCATGCCGGCGTGTTTCGCAAATCTGGTGAGCCTTATATTGAACATCCGCTGGCTGTTGCGCTGTGGCTCGCAAAACTTCGTGTCGGATTTGAGTGTATTGCGGCGGCGTTGTTGCATGATGTGGTTGAAGACACTGATGTTTCACTGCAAAAAATTCGCAATAAGTTTGGCTCTGTAATTGCCCGGCTGGTAGATGGCGTTACAAAATTCGACGCAGTAGACCAAGCCGATATTGAGGATGAAATTGTTCGCGCCCGAGTTAAAAAACAAAATCAACAGGCCGAAACATTCCGCAAATTACTGCTTACCATGGCCGAAGATCCTCGCGTAGCGCTGATTAAGCTTGCCGATCGCTTGCATAACCTGCGCACGCTAGATTCTATGCGCTCCGAAAAGCAATTAGCTATTGCTCGGGAAACTATGGATATTTATGTGCCTCTGGCTGATAGACTGGGTATCAGTGAAGTGAAATATGAATTACAAGATATTGCGTTTAGATATTTGCACCCTGCCGAATATAAACAATTAACCGCATGTATTGCCGAAGAAATTGAACGTAAAAAAGAAAATACAACTGCCGCTATTAAAGCGATAGGGCAGGTGCTTGCGCGCAGCCATCTGCAGGTTGAAGTGCTTCCTCAATATAAACATGGGTATAGCGTATACCGCAGCTATCATACCGCGTCTATCGATATGAGCGAGGTACGGGACCTGATAGTGTTTCGGGTTATTACACAATCGCTTATTGATTGCTATTCTGCGCTTAAGGCTATTCATAGCCAGTGGGCGCCTATTGATTCGCGTGTGCGCGATTTTATTGGCACTCCTAAGTTAAACGGATACCGCGCGTTGCATACAACTGTTTTTGGATTTGATGGCTTTTTTAATGTGCAGATTCGTACCCGAGAAATGCAGAAGCTTGCTGATTTTGGGCCATTGATTGCCTATACTGAAAAACAGCTGCAAGAAGATAAATCGCAATCATTAAACTGGATTCGGCAAGTGCAGTCGTGGCAGCAGGAAATGTCTCTTTCCGCGTTAGATTTTATTGAAACTGTGCGGGATGATATTTTTAAAGATCAGATTTTTGTGTTTACTCCAAACGGCGAGGTTATTAGTCTGCCAAATGGATCTACCGTGCTGGATTTTGCCTATAAAATTCATTCGGATTTGGGCAGCCACTGCGCCGGCGCGCTGATTTCATCGGGAAACGCCGATGAACATATGGAAGATCGCGGTTATAAGATTGTTTCCGGTGATATTATTCGTATTTTAAAAGATAACACGATTACTCCTACGATCGATTGGATGTCTTTTGCTAAAACAAAACATTCCCACGACGCAATCGAAAAATATCTTCACGAACATCATATTACTGCCGATTCTCCCACCGAACAGATTGCTATGGATACTAAAAAGATTCATTTGTGTATGTATTGTGAGCCTAATCCCGGCGATGATTTGATTGCAACTATCCGCGGACGCTATATTACGGTACATCGAAGCAAGTGCCGTTTTGTTCTTATGAATCAATCTCGCTCCAACGCTTCACGTTCTGCCTCTGCAAAAAAAACCTCTTCTTCTGTACAAACACAAATCACTTGGCGTATTGCTCACCCGCCTTGCTACCGCGTTACACTGAATATCTATGGACAGGACCGCACCGGTCTGATATATGATATTGCAGATGTGCTGGCTAAAGAAAGTATTAATATCATCCGTTCCGGCGCTAAGGCAATCGGAAGCTTAGTGAAAGCGTTGACAACGGTTACGATTGAAGTGCGCGATCAGGCGCAGCTCAATCATGTAATAAACAGGCTGCTTTGGGTACAGGGGGTTGTTCACATTCAAAGAAAAGACTGCGTTGCGCATTAATTGCCGGCGCCGGCTGCGCTGCTATTGAATGAAAGAGATATGCAATAGTGTTCTTATGAAGCGCTGTATAAAATTATTATGGGATATGTATCATCGGGTGAAACGCTGCAATCCTCAACAAAAGCCAATAGTGATATTTTGTATATTTTGGCAAGCGCGCCGCGTAAAATAATTTATAATCTCTACGAAGATATAGTATACTAAGATTGGAGGCGCCTATGGATTTAGAAAATGATTTTTCTGTTCGGGATGAGGGTTTTGCTTTGCCCCTGTCGATGGAACAAAATTTTGATAACACTATGGCAATCGAGGCAGAACGCAAGGAAACGCCGCAACAAAATTCTGCTGTGGGAACTCGCCGTATCTACGACAGTACAGTACAATCTATTTTGGCCAAATACCTTCATCCCGAAGAGCTTTTGGAAATTCAGCGGATTTGTGATTTTGCTGAACGATATGATCCAGCCGCCGAGTTTTTTGCGCCAATGCGCGATATTGCCATTATTTTAGGAGAAATGCGTGTCGATTCTATGGGAATTTCGTGTGGCGTTTTGCAATATATAGCCATTGATCCCATAGAAAATACGATCAAAGAATCGGTAAAAAAACAAATAGAAGAAGATTTTGACGTAGAATATATCTTATTGCTGGAAGGTATTGCCTATTTTAACGCTATTCAAAATCGCAAAGGGAAAAATGTACAAAGCAAACCAACAAAAAATGATAAAGAACAAGTAGCCCGTAAAACATTAAAACGGCGTCAGGCGCAAAGCCATATGCTGCAAATTGAAACCATCCGTAAAATGTTTATCGCTATGGGCAACGATCCGCGCATCGTTATTTTTAAAATAGCCGAACAAGTTTTACGTATGCGCAAAATACGCCTGAATGATCCCGACGCTCGGCTCATTGCATCCGAAACCCGCGATATATATGTGCCGCTGGTCAGCCGGTTGGGTATTTCTCACTTTGAAACAGAATTGGAGGATCGCGCCTTTGAAATTCTGGAGCCGGATGAATATCGCAAAGTTACCAATTTGGTGTCCCAATTTATTGTAGAGCAGCATGGCTATATCGATCGTGTTTGCGCTATTTTGCAAAAAGAAGCCGAAAAATCTGACATTATTACCCATGTAAGCGGACGCTATAAACATTATTACAGTATTTACCGTAAACTGCTCCGCAACGATTGGAATATTCGCCAAGTATATGATCTGCTGGCGTTTCGCGTGATTATAGATCCATACGATAAAACCTTGGAGGATACTTTAACTGCACCGGAAAAAATCGATTTGGAGAAAAAAGCGGTAAATAACTGCTATGCTATGCTTGGTTTTATTCACGCCATGTGGGTTCCCAAAGAAGATCGCATTAAAGATTATGTTGCCATGCCCAAGCCCAATGGCTATCAGTCGTTGCATACAACAGTTTTCTGTGAACAAAATCAACTCGTGGAAATACAGATTCGCACCCGCAAAATGCACGAAGACGCCGAATTTGGCTTTGCTATGCACTGGCATTATAAGGCGGTGGGGGATTCTGCTGCGCCTGATAAAAAATTGCATTCATGGCTGGATCAATTGCATAATTGGCAAAGTGAACTCGATCAGCGCGCTAAACCCGAAAAAGAAGTTTCTGCGTCAGCCGATAGCTCCAATGATTTTACCCGTGTTTTTATTTTCAGCCCACGCGGTGATGTATTTGATTTTCAAAATGGCGCCACACCGGTAGATTTTGCTTATCGCATTCACACGAATTTAGGCGATCATTGCGCCGGCGCAAAAATCATCTCTACAGTTTCCGGCGCGCCATTAAAATTGGTGCCGCTGGATTATAAATTTAAAAATGGCCAAATCGTGGAGATTATGACCCGTAAAGATGCGCATCCCACACGCGACTGGCTTCATTTTACCGTCACACCCAGCGCGAGATCGCATATTAACCGATATCTGAAACAGCAGGAACGAGATATCAATATTACCATTGGCCGAGAAAAGCTGGAGATTGAGGCAAAATTTCGCAGTTTGGGTTCTTTGGCGGAAATTGGTGACCAAGTTTTACGCGAAGTTGCTGAATCGTATAATTTTACCTCGATTGAGGATATGTTTGAAGGTATTATTACAAAAAGCGTATCTTTGTCGGGTATAACCCAAAAAATTCAAAATCTCTTAAATCTCGCCGAACCCCTGAAAAAAATCCCAACACCTGATGTTGTCAGCACAAAAGTAACTCGCGGCGGTGAATTGGTGGTTTCGGTGGGCAATCAGGGCGGATTGCTTGCGCGTTTGGCAAATTGCTGCCATCCATTGCCGGAAGATCCTATTGTCGGTTTTATCAGCCGTGGCAAAGGTATTGTTATTCACCATTCGCTGTGTAAAGGGTTGCGCAGATTAAAGGATTCGGATCAAAAACGTATTATAGAGCTGGATTGGGGAAAAAATGAAATTCATCATTTCGATGCAGTTATGATGATTTTGTCGGAAGACCGAACGGGCTTGCTGCGTGATGTTACTCAGGAAGTGCGTGATATGAAGATTAATATGGGGGCAACAAGTTCATCTGTAAACCGGAAAAATAATGTTTCAACCATTCTATTAACATTGCAGATTGAGTCGGTGAAGCAATTTTACGACGCAATGAACCGTATTCGAAATATTCCCGGTGTTTTGGAAGTAAAACGTGATGAACGAAGCCTCATTGCCTCGTAATTGTTTGGCAAGCCGGCAACAGCAAAAATGCCGGCGCATTCCTCCCCAATATTTCACAAGACTTTTGCCTGCAGCCCTGTGCGGCAACGCTGTTTTT
Source organism: Chloroflexota bacterium (assembly GCA_021812265.1). GTDB lineage: Bacteria > Chloroflexota > Ktedonobacteria > Ktedonobacterales > JACDGC01 > JAJYBV01. The sequence goes on from JAKAOI010000009.1 coordinate 7,268, forward strand.
AGCTACGCAAAGAGCGGTGGCTTCTTGCGTAGCTATTTGATCCGGATGATAGTTTTGTTGCGTTAATGCAGATTATTCCACGCCTGGTATGTCACCAGCGCCAGCATAAACAGCGCATATACACGCAGCGCCCAAAATAATATTTTTGCTCCGGGCGATAATTGTTTTTTTCCATAATGCCGCTGCTGCACGTTTTCCGATAATTGTTCCGGCTCTAATGCGTCTGCCGGCCAAGATAATCTTTGATTCAACTGAAAATGATCCATTTTCATATAACACCTCTTCTGAAGTGAATTTTTGTGTTTTGTCTCTGCAAGGCTTCCTTTGCAAGGCAGATAAGAAACTGCACAAAAGAAACGCTTGCGCTGCAATCTTTCCTTATTAGGGCTATCGCTTGAACGAGAAGCGCATGGTTCTCGTATTTGCAACAAAGGGAGGTCGGGGACACCCCAGAACCCCGTACAAGGGGCGGCGCCCCTTGTATATCCCCGATTTTCCCTGCTGCAGCGAAAGTCCTGCTTACCTAAAAAATTAGAAGTTTAGGTGAGGAAAGACGGTTAAAACACCATACACTACTCCGGTTAAAGAAATAAAAACTACAATTGCAATTGCTATGACATTTGTTATAACGCTATTATAGCTGCGTTTCATAATTTCGCGGTCATTGGCCAGCAACAGAACGAACAGCAAGGCTGGCGGCATAGCAAGAGTTGCAATGACGTTAACAATTAAAGCAATATATTCCAGCGGCGCGTTAGGCGTCAGTACGATGACTGCCGCAAGGACTGCGCTGGAAAAAATAATGGCGTAAAATGGCCATGCTTCTTTTACAGGTCGATTTAAGCTGTGCGGCTTGGCGGTAATTTCACCAAAGGCATAGCCGGATGATGAAGATATGGTGATAATTGCCACTAAACCGGCTTCAAAAATACCCAACGCAAACAACGCCGCGCCCCAGCGGCCAATAATTGGCTCTAGCGCTTGCGCAAACTGCGCGGCGGCAAAATTTTGCGCGCTAATATGCCGAGCAAAGAGCGGCGCTGCAGCTATAACTGCCGCAATGCCGCCAATTGCGGCTAAAATTGCTCCGACGGCAATATCGCGCCGTCCTGCCGGTATATCTTCGGTAGTTAGGCCTTTATCGGCCACAGCGCTTTGATGGAAGTACAGCATCCAAGGGGTAACTGTGGCTCCGATATCGGCCATCATTAAAAATAAAACTTTTTGCGAAAACCCTCCGGGAAGCGGATTCCAAAATAGCAACGCATGCGCGGTTTGGCCTAGATTGGGATGCGTCATCAGCGCAACCGGCACAAATACTAAGTTAAACACTGCCAGCCCTAATGTAATGCGTTCCCATGTCCAATATCTTTGGGTAAGGCTAACACCGACAACTAGGCCGAGCGCCAAAATTACGGAAAAAACAGCGGAAATATTGAAAAAACCTAAACCTGCGCGAACGCCGATAAATTCCGTAACTAAGGTGAGAAAATTGCCGAGCAGCAAATCTCCAATGGCAAACCATCCCCAAAATGAGCCAAAGCGATCAAAGATTAATTGCGCATGGCCTTGGTGTGTTGTGGCGCCGATACGCAGCGTCATTTCCTGCACGATATACGCCATAAAAAAGGTAAGCAGCACAAACGGGATAAAAAATCCAACACCAAAGGTTGACCCAGTTGCGGCGTAAGATAACATGCTGGGCGCGTCATTTTCACCCAGCATCACCAATACTCCGGGGCCGATAAGCAGCCAGAAAAGCAATAAAGACTTGTTTTTTCTCTGGCTGGATTTAATTTCCTGAACTTTTCTGCGATCGATTGCGCGCTTGCGATCTTCGATATTTATTTCTTTGGGAAAGTGATTAACCGCCATATATTCTATCCGCCGTCTTCTTGTTTTAACCATCTTTTGATGGTGTGTCAGCGGATTGCACCAAAATCATACTGCTGGTTCTGGGGCCGATATGGTGTTCTTGGTGATTTACTTTTACGGTATAAATGTTATCAAATGGAGAAAGCGCAATAATTTGCAGTACAGCGCCGGGCTTAACCCCGATGGAAATAAGATATTCAACCAGCGCAGGCTCATCATCAATGATTCTTTGCACGGTAACTATTCTGCCCGGTTCCACACTATTTAACGGCTGGTTAAATTGCTGTATTACCTGCCCAAATTTATTAGGGATAGGATCCCCGTGAGGATCTTCGGTTGGAAATTTCAGCATTTCATCCATTCTATTAACAAATTTTTCGGAAATTGCGTGTTCCAGTTTTTCTGCTTCGGCGTCTACCTCATTCATAGGAAAATTCATAACTTCAACAAGAAAAGTTTCCAAAAGCCGATGTTTGCGAATTAATTCTGTAGCCAACACCATACCGCTTTCTGTCAATTCAACACCATGGTATGGCTCATAATGCGCATATTCATATTTGCTTAACAATTTAAATAACTGTGTTACTGTTGCGTCACTTAATTGCCCGCTTGGTTCAATATGTTTTAATTTATCGCACATTGTGGATGTTGAAATTTCCTCATTCCGCTCTTTCAGTTTGTAGCAGATTTTCAGACAATCTAAAACACGAATTGGCAATAAAGTTGTATCTGGCGCCATAGTATTTCTCCTTACCGGTTTCTTGCTGAACCGGTATCTAAAAAGTGTTATTATTGTTGTTTGTTTTTTTATTATCTTGTTAAGATTTGTTTTTTATACTTCTAAAAATATTATATCACACTATCAAAAATATAGCAATCACCAGGCTTTTTTGGTTGATACGACAATTGCAAGCCTTTTTCAAGTCAGCAAAAAGAACCTGAATTTCATAAAATACAGGTAAAACTATTAAATCTTAGTAAAAATGTAAAAATACTATCAAATCTACTTTCTTTTTGAAAAGAAATAGCGTATACTTTAATCATCTCATCTATAGCTGGGAAACAATCACTGCTTGCCGCTGCACGGCAGTGATTGGGCAAAGACAACGCGCCCTTAGCGCAAATATGGATTGAAGGCATATCCCATTTAATTTTTTACCGAACATCCCGTAAAGCCTCCAGTCTGTAGCCTGTGCGGATGCAAGGGATTGCGCTGGCTTGAGCCAGAATCCTGTTGTTTGCCCACTCTGTGTGCTATACTCGTATGTATAGCACAAGATAACTGCATAGGAGAACCACCGTTATTTGTGCTGGTTTACGAGCACAAACTGGATGGAAATACCGCCCAATACACGGCCATAGATGAAGCGATCCGTGTGACGCAATTTGTTGCGAAAAGCGGCAAAGCAGCTCAAATCTCTGCAACGACAGGTATCCCGCAAGCACAAGGCTCGCAGAATCGGAACAAGGCCAGAAAGAAGCTGGCCAAAGCGCATCTGAAGGTACACAGGCAGCGTGAGGATTCTGCCCGAAAACAGGCAAACGCGCTCGTGTCGTCTAGCGACTTCCTTGCCTATGAACATCTGCAGATTTGCGCTATGGCGCGCAATCACATACTTGCCAAGTCCATCTCCGATGTTGCATGGGGACGGTTCCTGTATTGGGCGGTCTATTATGCCTCGTTGCATCAGATCCCCGTGATTGCAGCGCCACCGCAGTACACCTCGCAGAACTGCTCAGAATGTGGCGCGTATGTGCAGAAAACGCTGAGTACGCGGACGCATCGCTGTCCTGCCCGTGGACTCGTCATGGACAGAGATCACAATTCGGCTGTCCTTATTCGCGATATCGGACTCCGTACCTTCGGGCAGAGGGAAACGGGATCGGCGTGACCGATCAGAACGCTTGGGGACTGATGGCCAACACGTTCATCATTGCGAAATGGTTGACGTGCGCCGCCAGGCTGAACCAAGAATCTGCTGGACTTCAGTCCACGCAGAGTGTCAAGAGATATGATCTTTTTTAAGAACGGTGCAAGCCGATTTTTGTACCCGATTTTTAGGAGGTAGCAAATGATTTTATTTTTTAGTGTTATGACAGCCTTGCTCAGCTTTATTGCAGTTATTTTTTTGGTTGATCAATTTATGTACAAGCCAAAAGCCTACAAAGTTGTATGGGCTATTGGCTTGTTTGTATATGGTGTGGCGGGCTTGGCGCAGACTTTTGCAGTATCCAGTCATTGGACACTCATGGAATATCGTGTATGGTTTTTAACCGGAGCTATTCTTGCGGCTCCATATTTAGGCATGGGCACTTTTTATTTGCTCGGCCCCAAAAAATGGGCTAATGGGCTAATGACAGTCATCGGCGCATTCTCACTGTATGCGTTGTATCGCACACTAACGGTTAGCCTTACATCGGTTTCAGGGATTCCGGCAAACGAAACACCGCAGCAATGGATTACTACAGCGTCATTCGATGCGGTAGTAAACACCGGGAAATATTCTATCATGCCGAATGATATTGTTTTTGTCATTATTGTCCTTAATTCACTCGGAGCGCTTACGCTAGTCGGCGGCGCCGCTTGGAGCGCATGGAAGCTTTTCCGCACGCATCAAAATGGCAATCGCTTTATTTCTATGGTACTTATAGTTATTGGGGGGTTGGCTCCTACTGCAGCCGGAACCCTTACAAAAAGTGGAGTCAGCGGAGCGTTTTATCTGCTTACCTTTGTTGGCGCGCTCTTTTTGCTGGCCGGCTACTTGGTAAGCATAGATGTTGCTACTGTGTTTCGCGTGCCGTTTACCAAGAAAATACTCATAAACAGGGAAAGCGCCGCTGTGAGCAAATAGATCTGAACAGGTTGATAAATATGCCCTGCGGCAGTTTGCCGCAGGGCAATAAACAGTGGTATTGTGTTTTATATGTCAGACACATATAAAATCATTCTTATGCGCAGTTTGCGACAGTTTGCCTACGGCGGCTTAGCTGTAACATTGGCAGTTGCGCTAACTGCCCACGGACTTTCGCCGGAAGAAATCGGCGGATTAGTTACCACCTCTTTAGCGGGTGATTTTTGCGGATCGGTTATTATCGGTTATCGCGCAGATATATGGGGGCGCCGCAGAACAATTTTGGGGTTAGCCGCCATCATGATGGCGGTAGGAATTATACTTTCAGTAACAAGTTCTTATATTATCTTGGTTATTACTGCGTTTCTGGGAACTATGGGAACCGGAACTTCGGAAACCGCGCCATTTTTACCGATTGAGCAGGCGATTTTAGGGCATATTACAGAAAATAAACAGCGCACCGGCATATTTGCTCGCTATAACTTTGCCGCGTCTATTGCAACCGCTCTTGGTTCCGGCTACGCTGCGCTGGTTGCGTCTGTGGCAAAACTTGCAAGGCTGCCTTTTTTTACCGCCGCCGATTTCATATTCATCAACTATGCGGCGCTGGCGGCTGGTGTACTGCTTATTGCTTCCACACTTTCTCCCGCTGTGGAAATTGTTTGCGGGCAAGCGCCGCCGCAGAACCAGACCATATGGCAGCGGTTAACTCCGCCAATGCCCAAATCACATAAAAATATCATCACCTTATCCGCTTTGTTTAGCATAGACGCTTTTGGTGGCGCGTTGATCGGCCAAACCTTGCTGGCGTTGTTTTTTCATATACGGTTTCACGCTGATTTAAGTGAATTGGGGCTGCTGTTCCTAATTGCCAATATGTTGGCGGCGCTTTCTATGCTTTACGCTGAGTTTTTAGCTAAAAAATTTGGGCTGTTGCAAACAATGGTGTTTACGCATCTGCCAAGCAATGTTATATTGATTTGCGCTGCTGTTGTTCCTATTTTTCCGATTGCGGCGCTGCTGTTTTTGTTGCGGCAAAGCCTTTCTCAGTTGGATGTTCCAACCAGACAGGCATATACGATGGCGATGACGGATCCTGAGGAACGGACTGCCGCATCCAGTGTTACTTTGTTGGGGCGCAGCGCAGGGTCGGCGTTGGGGCCATTGCTGACCGGCGCGCTTACCCAAGGCCCATTAATGATAATTGGCGCGCCGCTGCTGCTGGCCGGGGGAATAAAAATTGTCTATGACCTGCTGCTTTGGCGCGTCTTTGCGAAAGTTAAAATTTAATATATCGGCGGAAATAGATCTTTTGTTATTTCATCCGGGTTTGTGGGGCCAACACCTGCCAGCGCAACGCGCTCCCATGGCGGGAATCGCTTTAGCACATTGCGCACTTGGTCTGTGGTAACAGACTGAATCGCAGTTTTTACTTCACTCATGGGAATAAATCTGCGTTCGAACCACCATGAACGCAAAATAGAGTTTAGGCGAGCGGCGGCGCTTTCCGATTGCATGACATATTCGCTTTTTAGCTGTATTTTAGCGCGCTCCAGTTCATCTTCCGTTATGCCTTCTTTGCCAAATTTCTGCATTTCCTGCAAAACCACTTGCAGCGTTTCGCGCGCTTTTTCTGGTTCGGAACCGGCGTAGATGATGACGCTGCCCATAGCGCGCATCGCTTGTGGATACGCCGCCACCGAATAAACCAACCCTCGTTTTTCCCGGACTTCAGAAAATAAGCGTGACGTCATGCCGCCGCCAAAAACTTCTATTCCCAGCGCGTTAGCATAATAATCTGGGTCATCCCATGTGACACTGGGGTACTCTAAAAACAAATGCTCTTGTTCGCCGGGGCTGGTTTCAAATTGCATAGTTGTAATGGGGTCTGGTGTGTCTCTATATCTGGTGTCGGCTCCGGCGCTCCACGAACCAAAGAGTTCAGTAACTTTTGCTACTACATGCTCCCAATCAAAAGAGCCGGCGATGGCAAATACTGCGCGGTTTGCGTGGAAATAGGTATCATAAAAACGTTTTAGATGTTCGACGGTAAGGGAATTGACGGTATCTAATACACCAAGTGTGGGACGGGCTAATCGTGAATTTCGGAAAAATAATGTAGAAAGCAGTTCACCGCCGCGGCGAGAAGGTTCATCATCACGGCGTTTAATAGCCTGCAACAGCAGCGGCTTCAGCTGCTGCAATTCTTTTTCGGGAAAGGTTGGATGCAGCAGAATTTCTGCCCATAAACTGATGGCGTCATCTAATTTAGTATGGACTAGCTGCGCTCCGTGTCTGGCAGATTCAAATCCGGCAGATGAAATGCGCCGCGCGCCAAGCAATTCTATTGCATTGGTAATTTGTCGGGCGTTGCGGTTATCCGTTCCCTGATACAGCATATCATCCAAAAGCTGGCTTAACCCCAGTTCATCGTCTCCTTCATATTGCAATCCGGCGTCTATTTGTATGGCAAACACTGCTGAACCCACGCTGGGCATATGCTGACCAATCATCTCCATGCCATTGGGCAGCCGGTGATAGTAATATGGATATTGAATCTGTGGACTTTGGGATTGGGTCATAAAAATAACAAGTATCCTTTCAAGTGCGTATCAATCGCGCCACCAAATGTATTTGGGAACACGCGGATCACGCTGAATATGCAGATGGTTTCTGCCATTAAGTATATTTTGAAAATCAAAACGACTGCCGATATTTAATTGATGAAACGGCACATCATCTAATGGTCCATGACTGAAAATATCACCTGAATCACACACTGTAAGCACTGATATGCCATGATCGTGCGCCCATGAACCAAGCCTTCGGAAAGGAAATTCTTGATACATGCGTGACCATGTTAGGGAAAAACGCAAAGATGGCCATGATGTATTTAGGGTAACATATTTTTGCAAAACCGGCAGCAGTCGATCAAACTTCGATGGCCGCTCGGAAAAAGTTGGCCAAGCGGTCCAAGATCGCGCTATGCCACTGACTGCAGCGTTCAACGTAAGCGCGGCGCGAATCGGTTTTGCCGGCGGCGGCGCTGCCCCGGATCTCAAATCGGCCAAATAGTCTAGAATCGCAGCTCCTCCGGCGCTATGCCCAAACAAATATATTGAACCTGTTTTAGAGGGCATGGCGTTTAAAATTTGCGCAACTTTTTGTGCTGCGATATGCGCAAAATGTGTTTCGATAAACCGCACGTGCTCGGCGATCCACCGTGACCATGGCTCCCCGGGTTGAATAAGCGGATTATTCGGATATTGTTTGCGCAATATCTCGCCAAGGTGATCCAGCCAATTATTCCACTGTACTATGCCGATGCGTTTCAGCCAAGGCGCAACCGGAATACCGTAGCAAAGAATAATAATATCATCAATATCCGGCAGCGGCAGGTAGGGAATATCGGAAGAGCATCCCAGCGCATATCCAAGCCAGCGCCGCGGCAGCTGTGTATTCTCCGCGTTACTGCCCGGAAATAATTTTTGCAGCTTTTGCGTGAAATCGTGCGCGCTGATGGTATTTTCTTTTGGCTGCCGGCGCGGCCGAATCATAGTTACTGATGAAAGTATCAGGAAAAAAGAAAATATCCATAGATAATGAGAAAAGAAAGATTTCAAATTTTGTACATATGATTTTATATTCATCGATGATGTTCGCCTTAAAAGACGCTTTTTGGCGCATTTTGTTTCTGGCTCCCTGTGACCCAGTGTTTTT
>JAKAOI010000354.1 GCA_021812265.1 Chloroflexota bacterium
TGGGATCGTGGCGTTCTTTCAAAATATCGGTCAGCATTTGGCCGCCGGAGATAGAAAATGTCAGGAAAAAAAGATTATTTTCAAAAAAAGCGGCTTGGATAGTTGAAATGGAGGGATGTTGCAGTTCTACCAGCGGATGGGCGTTTTGCAGCGCAGATTGTATTCGAGGCTGATCCAGCGTAATCATCTCTAAAATAGTTACAGGTTTGTTTTGCAGCAAGTCGTAGCCACGATATACTGCGCGGGTTGACTGAACCGACAGAAGCATATCTACACGGTAACGATTATTGTAAAGTTGGAAGCCGGCGATAACATTTCCCGGTCTTTGAGAATCTGAATCTGACATAACAATCACCTAACGCTTATAGATAACGCCAATGTTTGTATCGGCTGGATACATAAGATGTACGCATATTTTAAAAAGACATAAATGGCGGAAAGCGCTTGGTAATCAAATTGCGCTGGGATGTTGCGCCGTTAAATCTCCTATTTTTAGGCGCTAAGCAACGCATTTTCTGAAGGCGCCAACCACATAATATAGAATATTCATATATGCTTTTATATATCTTCATTGTATACCAAATATAAGAAAAACGGCGTAGTTTTCCCCCTTACTGGTGATTATCGCTCAAAAAACAGATAGCATACGCGGCGTATGGCTTAGGAAATCCGGCAAAATATATGTTGCGGCGGATTTCCGGTTTTTATTAGGATCGTGGCTTTCCAAGATTTTCTGTAAATAGCGCGGCGCAGAAACAATTCTGCGCCATGAGGTACTTTACTGATTTTTCACAGCGATTCTGAGTCTGAAGATTGTGATTTATAGCCTTCTTTGCGTGTGCGCCCAGCGCTGACGGGGCCTAATTCACCATCTCCCGGATATACTGCTCGCGCTTCTGCTTCCGGCAGCAGGGAGGCGACTTCTTTCAGCACTTCGTCTAAAAAGTCGCTTTCCGGAACGGTGCGCACAATTTTGCCTTTGCGGAAGATAATGCCGCGCCCGCGGCCGCCCGCCAGCCCAACATCAGCGTCGCTGGATTCTCCGGGGCCGTTTACAACACACCCCATAACCGCAACATGGATGGGTGAAGAAACTTTAGTCAAGCGTTTTTCTACTTCATTGGCGATTTTCAGCACATCAATTTCAACCCTGCCGCAGCTTGGGCATGAAACAAATGTTACCCCGCGTGAACGAAGTTCCAGCGCGCGCAAAATTTCATATGCGACAGGAATTTCCTCTTCTGGTTCGGCGGTAAGGGAAACGCGCAGTGTATCGCCGATACCGTCTGCCAGCAGCATGGTGAAGCCGACAGATGTTTTAACGGAACCGGAAACCAGTGTGCCGGCTTCGGTAATACCTAAGTGCAATGGCGTGTCATTCTGTTCGGAAAACAGCCGATACGCTTGAACAGCGGTAAGCACATTGGATGATTTTAAGGAAACGTTATAATTGTGATATTCCAGCGCTTCTGCCCATTCACAATATTCCAGCGCTTTTTCTACCATGCGCTTTGTCAGGTCGCTGCGCTCTTGTTCTCTGGCAATAGCAGGATCGATACGTTCAAAGGTTCCATTGTCCAGCAGGCGCACTTGCACTTTGTGTATTTCAGCGTTGCGCCGATCGAGAGCGTCAAGCGAGCCAGAGTTTACTCCGATGCGCATGGCGGTATCGGCGTTTTTGCAGGCGCGCGCAATTTTTTCAAAAGATTCGCGGCCTCCCAATAAATTGCCCGGATTGATGCGCACTTCATCGACGCCTTGTTCTACCGCAGTAAGGGCTAACTCCGGCTTATAGTGAATATCTGCAATGAGGGGGATGCGAATTTGTTTTTTAATTTCTGCCAGAACCGCCGCGTCTTCAGGGTCTGGAACAGCAACACGAACCAATTCGCAGCCAACATCCTCCAATCGGTGAATCTGTGCGACCGTAGAGGCGACGTCGCGGGTATATGTAGTTGTCATGGATTGCACGGAAATGGGCGCTGTGCCGCCAACCGGCACATTGCCAATGTGAATTTGGCGGGTATTGCGTCTTTGGATCATGAAAATATATCTCCTTGATGAACTGGCTATGTATTAGTGGCCGTTCAAAATATTAATAATATCGTTTACCGTAAAAAGGATGATTAATGAAAAAAGAAAGCCTAAACCAATCAGGTTAATAATTGCTTCGCGTTCCGGAGAAAGTCTTTTTCCTTTGCGGGCAGCTTCAATGCCCAGAATAAGAATCCGGCCGCCATCCAACCCTGGAATAGGCAGTACATTAGTTAAGGCTAAACTCCAGCTGATGAGAGCTATAACCGTAAATAAAAGGGTGAATCCCTGAGTTGCAACCGAGCTTATCACTTCACTGGTGGTATGCACTATGCCAACCGGCCCAGAAAACAACTCAAAAACGCTGATGGCTCCGATAGCTACTCTCTGAAACACATAGCCTATCAATTGAAAGTTTCCGATAAAAATCTGTTGCAGCGCATATCCCGGAGCCTGCCAGAAGGGAATGCCAATATTTGGATCGAGAAAGGAAAAGCCAATATTTCCATTGCCATCTTTCGGTTGTTTTCGCATAGAGAGTTGCAGCGTTTTATCCACACCATTGCGTTCCACTACAATGGTAACGGGAATATTCTGTGTGTTAGCGCTTGCTTGTTTGATGAGGGTGTTTTCATAATTATGAAACTGATCAGCGCTGGTTATTATTACCTTATTTATGCTGATTATTCGGTCATTTGCCTGCAGCCCTCCGGTTTGCGCCGGTGTAAGGGGCATGACTATGCCAACAATGGGCGGCGGATTTGGTTCAGGCACACCAGATACTGCAAAAATGCCTGTATAGAGGACGAACGCAATCAATAAGTTCATCAATATCCCGGCGCTAAGGATAAACGCGCGTTTGCGTTTAGATTGCATGGCAAAAGAGCGCGGATCGACTTTTCCGTTTTCATCTTTGGAAAGCCCGTTTTCGCCGGGCATAAGAACATAACCGCCGATGGGCAGCGCGTTAATAGAATATTGTGTCTCACCTTTTTTAAAGCTCCAAATGCGCGGAGGAAATCCGATTGCAAATTCATCAACGCGAACTTTAGATAATTTAGCGGCGGTAAAGTGCCCTAATTCATGCAGCACGATGAGTATGGCTAAAATAAGAATAGCTGCGATGATGGATAAAACAGAGCCTATAATAGACATGAATTACTACCTCATGCGATTTTTCGCCAATTGTTCACAGCGGCTTAATCCCCAGTGAAAAGCGTCTAAAACAACGTCTAACGTTGCGGCGTCGCCAAACAAAGGGGAATGTTCCTGCAGCGTTTGGTCAATCAGTTCAGGAAT
>JAKAOI010000355.1 GCA_021812265.1 Chloroflexota bacterium
GATCTGTTTTTCGCAGCGCTTCTATTCTGCCGCTAAAGCCATACATAAAGGCGCTGCAAACAAACTTTATTTTAGCGGCCACTTCCATTTCATGCTGTTCGGTTTCTTCGTTTTTCGCGTCATCGGGCCACATAACCATGGTAACCATCGAATTGAGGAAGAAAACCGCCATCGCGCGCGGATCACCTTCACGCAAAATTCCTTGGCTAATTTGCGCAGTAAAATAGCTGGTCAACGGCTCTAAAACATCTTGAAACAGCCGATTAAACCGTTCCTGCGATTCAGGGGAGCGCATTGATTCTGCGACAATAATGCGCATAATATCCAAGTATGTGTTTTCCCGCAAAATAAGATATAACCCGCGAGCCAAAAGCGGCAAAAGCTTATTCGGCGGAATATCAATCATTGTTTCCAACGGAAGTTTCAAGCGCTGCTCTATATCACTTTCATCTAAAATTGCCAAAAACAAATCTTCTTTACTTTTAAAGTACCAATAAATCAGTCCCGGAGCAATATTTGCGGCTTTTGCGATATCGCGGTTTGTCGTTGCCTTAAATCCTTTCGCGGCAAAAATAGGCAGCGCGGCCTCTTTAATTTGCTCACGTTTTTCATCCCAGCGTTTTTCATCAGTTTTTACTGTTGCAGCCATAGAAAACTCCTTCTTCAGTGCTCAATTGCTTCAAATTAAGTAAGACGCATGACAGAGAATGTATACGGTGTATTTGCGCGGCTATATTCTTTTCCTACTAACAGTTTACCCAATCAATCAAGGCACATAATGGGCCAATTGGCAACAATTTTATAACCAAACAGGAACATTTTTCTATCACATTTCCATTGCATCAAACTTCGACTTGCGGATACCTCTAGCTTCAGTTATGGAGAGAAAGCAGATCTTCCTTCTCTGGGATACGTGGGGAAAGAATCGCGCAAACGACGTACTGCCATACCCAAAGCTTCTCCCCTGTTGCTACATTGCCGTATCTGTGAGATAATTTTTCCATGGATAGAATGATAGTCGTACACCTGAATCCTGCCAAAAGACACCTGAAACACCGTTCAGGGGAACTGTTTCGGCAACGAAGAGAGCACGACCATATCCGCACTTGCCAGCCGAGGTATATCTTTGGCTGGTGGCCACAGTCAAGCGGCCTATCGTCCTTAAGTTCACTGAGCTAAGAACAAGCCTCTGCCTTTCGGTATGGGGCGCTTGACATGATATTATACTGGTATATCCCAAAAAATATATCCCAATATACAGAAAGGGTCGGCGCTGCTCACACAGGCTTGCGCTAGAGCAAGCCGCGCCATATTGTTATAATGTCAAAAGTAAAAACCGCCGTGCTGCCAGTGGCAGGATGGGGCACAAGAGTGCTTCCCGCAACAAAATCTATCCCCAAGCCAATGTTGCCTATAGCCGATGCGCCAGCCATTGATTATATTGTACAAGAAGCCGTAGAATCCGGCATTAAACATATTATTTTAGTTACGAACCGCTACCTGCGCGCTATAGAAGATTATTTTGATGAAAACCCCGAATTAATGCATATTTTGGAAAAGAAAAATAATCAGAAACTGCTGCAGCGTATCAAATCTATTGAAAACATGGTGCGAATCAGCGTTGTTCGGCAGCCTTCACCGCGCGGGCTTGGCCACGCAGTGCTTATGGCGCGCGAAATTGTCGGCAACGAGCCGTTTGCGGTTATGTTGGGGGATGATTTGGTGTGGAGCGAATCAGCGCCTTGTTTAAAACAATTAATAGATGTATATGACGAAACTTCTGCCTCGGTGCTGGGTGTTATAAAAGTCCCGGCGTGCGATGTATCTAAATATGGCGTTATTGCCGGCGAACTACAGGAAAACAAACTGACTAAAGTAACAGGATTGGTTGAAAAACCAGCCATTCATGAAGCGCCATCTGATTTGGCGGTTATAGGCAGATATGTGCTTTCTCCTAAAATTTTTGATTTTTTAGAAACGACATTACCGGGTAAAGGTAATGAAATTCAATTGACAGATGCGCTGGAAGCGCTGCTTAGCGCAGAGCCGATATACGCCTGCGAATTTTCCGGTGTGCGCTACGACACCGGCGATACCGTCGGCTGGCTGCAAGCGTGTATTGAGTATACCATGCGCCGTCCGGAATTTGCTCCGGCAATGCAGGAATATTTCCAAAAATTGCAATTGAAGTGAACGCTAAAAAATAATCGGATCGTTCACATTCATAACGTTTTGCCGGCCATAGGTCCAAACATATGCATTTTTGGGCTGCGCCAGGCGGTAGATACGCAAATTATCTTCCTGTTCTGAAACAGCGCTCATCAGCTTCGCCTTCAAAAGCTCAAATTGCGCTTCGTTTACTGCGCACTCAAAAACCGATTTTTGCGCTCTTTGGCCAAAAGCAAGACAAATATTCGCAACTGTGCGCAGGCGGCGGCGGCCTGCAGGGCTATCAGTGCTCACATCATACGCTACAAGAATATCCATACCTTATTTCTTCCTGCTCACTGAATGATATATGGCGGATATTCAGGCAAATCTCCGCGAATACTGCGCGCTAACAGCCGCGCCTGTATGTGGGGAACCAATCCTAATGGTAAATCTCTTTGCAATAAAAAATGATGGACATTTGCCTGCTTCCTTTTCTGATACGCCGCTATAACTGTTTTTCGGCCATTTTCATTGAGATATACCGCGCCAGAATCATAAAAAGTAAAATCATCTGCGGTTATTTGCTGCCGATTTATCAGTGTCAGCGTCAGCCTATCCGCAAATATCGGCCGGAATTCTTCCATAAGGTCTAACGCCAGCGCCGGACGGCCTGGGCGTAATGTATGCAGAAAACCAATCAGTGGATCTAAGCCAACACCGCAAAGCGCAGCAATACAATCGTGCAGCAACAGCGTATATGTAAATGACAGCAGCGCATTCACCGGGTTCAGCGGCGGCCTGCGAGTACGCGACTCAAAACGGAATTGCTCTTTATTCGCTTTAACCATAGTGTCGAAAACTGAAAAATATGCTTGCGCGGCAAATCCTTCAAATCCACGGATGGTGTCTGTAGAGTCAGCGTTCTTCAGTCGTGTGATATCTTCCGCCAAACTATTTGCAACGCCTCTTAGTACCCCTGCGTCATCGGAGTCGCTGGACTCACGGGCGGCGCGCATAATAACACTGCGTGAATTCTGCATTTTCCCGGCGACACAATGTTTTGCTGTTTGTATGGCAAATTGCGCATCATCGCTGCGTTGATGCTGTGTATGGCGTAAAATTGCGTTTGTGGTTTGTGAGCCTTCAATTCGCGCAAGATATCTGCCATGCTGTGATCGGG
>JAKAOI010000356.1 GCA_021812265.1 Chloroflexota bacterium
ATTCACGCTTGGGGAGAGTAAGTAAGTCGAGAAATGCTTGCATTTCTTGCTGACTCAAAGAACCAAGAAGAGAACACTGAAGAATGACATTACGGTGTCCTATTTGGGTAAGTTTTTTGGGACGGTACTTGCAAATGCTATCCCGTATCATTAGGAACATAGGCCTTTGTTGTATAATTAGGGTATGAATGGGGAAGATAATTCTTCTCAACAGCCGCTATTGATATGCCGGCTCTTTCCGGTTTGTTGAAAATGACAGCCGGAATTGAGTAGAGGAGATGTATTCTGCCGATTGTATTAAATTTTATGGTGATATCTTGCAATTTGTGTTCGACCTGGAGAGTCTGAAAGAGAAAATGGACGCATAACTAAGCATTTCGCGTATACAAATTATTGACCGAAACATACTATTTTTGCGAAATTGTTTTGATCCTACGCAAATCGTAAGAAATATAAAGAACTGCGCCGGCGAGACGCTATACGCATGTTCGGAAATGGCAGTGGTATATTTTATATGGTAAGCGGACAACCTAAACCGAAAAAAAATATTATTTCGCGATTATTTAATCTGATAAATCCTTTGCGCGACCCTAGTTTTACTGTCGCTGTTGTTCTTACTTTTATTTGGGCGACCGGCTCTAATCCGCGCACCTATCTTATTCCCATCGTGTTTGCGCTGGCGTGGCTGGCGGTAAAATCAGCAGTTTGGTTCTTTATCAATATACTTTTCTCGTTTGGATTTATTATGCGGAAAACATGGTGGGTTTTTCGTAATCCAAGGCTGGCGTGGCGGCTGGTAGATGCGCTGGGGACCGAGGAGATTATTATCGGCGGCCTATATCCCGAAATGTTTGTTAATGGCGAAGGCGGTTTGCAAGAAGCGCAGTTTGCGCGGCAATATCAGCAAAACTATCAGGCTCCCCCTGCCTATACCTATAACGCCTATGAGCAATACTCTCAAGATATTAACCCCGAAATGTTGAATGAATTAGAAAATCTGCGCATGACAGTGCGCGCGTATGAACAGCTGGTGTATGATTGGACACACTTTACGGAAGAAAAATGGCGCGCTGTCAGTGATTCTCAGCTTGGTTGGAAACCGTTGCGCGGCCGCTGGAATAGCTGGGATGAAATTTTTACCGATAGCTATGGCGCGCGTACTTCCGAACAAATGAGTACCGCTGCTCTTGCCGCCAGTGAAGCTTTGCGGCAGCGGTTCGATAGCGCCCGCGCTCGCGGTTCAGCGGCGTCATCGGTGGCGTGCTTTTTGCACGACTTAGATTTGCTGCGGCAAAATTTTAACGCCGTCTTTCCGGATAACGCTCAGGCGGGGTATACTGATAACAGCGCTTATGTTTCGCAAAATAATCCGCCGCCTTCAGTAACCAGAACCGGCAAAACCCCTATTATCCGCGACCCGATGCGTATAATAGACGCCAACTAATCGGATCGGTTCTGCCGCATGTTGTGTTCTCTACGGCGCGGCAGCATTTTTTGGATTGTATAACTGAATATTGTGAGATAGACGCTGCCCCCAAATATAGGGGAAGCGTCTGTTTTTTATCGAAGGTAAGGGTTGCAATATCCCTGCCTAGCCGGGAAACGACGCATGAAGGCATCGCCGGTTATCTTTCTGCTTGCGTGCATTACCGGCAACCTAAAAATTATCTGTATTGCGAACCATATGTTGAAGCGTCAAATATATGTTTGAAAGGGAATATTCACATGTCAGATTTGACAATGATTGAAGATATCAGCGGCCGAGAAATATTAGATTCACGCGGCAATCCAACTGTTGATGTTACCGTCAGTTTATTGGGAGGCGCTTCCGGTTCGGCAATGGTGCCGTCCGGCGCATCGACCGGCGCGCATGAAGCGGTAGAATTGCGTGATGGCGACGCCAGCCGCTATGGCGGCAAAGGTGTGCTGACTGCGGTTGAGCACGTAAATAATGAAATTCAGGATCGCCTTACCGGCATTGACGCGCTGCAGCAGCGTTTTATCGATTCTTTGATGATTGAATTGGATGGAACAGAAAATAAAGGCAATCTTGGCGCGAACGCAATTTTGGGAGTGTCTCTAGCCGCCGCGCGCGCTGCCGCTATTTCGCAAGATATGCCTTTGTATCGCTACCTTGGCGGCGTAAATGCCTTTACTTTGCCGGTTCCCATGATGAATATTTTAAATGGCGGTAAACATGCGGAAAATTCCACCGATCTTCAGGAATTTATGATTTTACCGGTCGGCGCCGCTTCTTTTGCTGACGCAACACGTATGTGCGCTGAAACTTATCAATCGCTGAAAAAATTGCTGCATAGCCGCAAATTAAACACAAATGTCGGTGATGAAGGCGGTTTTGCGCCATCCCTGCCATCTAACCGCGACGCGCTGGAAGTTTTAGTCGCCGCTATTGAATCTGCCGGCTATACTGCAGGAAAAGATATTTGCTTAGGCATCGACAGCGCTGCCAGCGAACTCTACCAAAACGGCGCATATGTTCTTGCGCGTGAAGGAAAAACTGTAACCGCCGCAGAGCTAGTAGATCTCTATGATACGTGGGCCAGCGAATACCCCATCATCACGCTGGAAGATGGCTTAGCCGAAGATGACTGGGAAGGCTGGGCAACCCTTACCGCCAAATTGGGCAAGAAAATTCAGTTGGTCGGCGATGATATTTTTGTCACCAATTTAAAAAGATTGAAACGTGGCATAGATAATTCTATCGCCAATTCTATTCTAATAAAATTAAATCAAATCGGCACATTAAGCGAAACACTGGACGCTATTGAAATGGCAAAACGCGCTTCATATTCTGCCGTTGTTTCGCATCGTTCCGGTGAAACTGAAGATGCGTTTATTGCCGATTTGGTGGTTGCGGTAAACGCAGGTCAAATTAAAACCGGCGCGCCGGCGCGCTCTGAACGCGCTGCTAAATATAACCGGCTGATGCGGATTGAAATGGAATTGGGCGCTTCCGCCAAATTTGCTGGATGGAATGCGTTTTATAATGTTCCTGCTCTTCTTGCAAAGCATAGTTAGTTTTGTTTTAGACCTGAGCGGTAGCAAAGTGTGAAAGGGATACATGGGGCGCTCTACCCTATGGCATCGTTTGATGTGTTCCCAAATTCTTCGTATTCCTGTCCAAGGTTCAGGTCTATAATAAGCATGTGTACTACTCCGCTGAAAAATATATACATTTTGGCGGAGTATTTTTTAATTTCAATATCGGAGAAGCAAATAGCAGATTTCGCCGCAAGAAAATTTGGATAGCAGGAGCATAATAGAGATAAGGTAATTGCGTGGCGGGGCCTTTTGCGCCATGAAA
>JAKAOI010000357.1 GCA_021812265.1 Chloroflexota bacterium
CGCTTTGACATCCTGAGTCAAAGACATGCCGTTTGCCTCCGAATAATGTAATCGAGATGAAAATCTTTTTGATAAATCTTACTTGGGAGTATATCATAAATTTTAAGCTTCTGGCAAATACTATAGGTTATTGTTCTTTTATTGGCTGATATTGGCTGAAAATAGGAATTTGCAGGCGGGCAAGTAGTCATGGGTGTTTGCCAAATCTTGTTCGCAAGCGTAGAATAATATTGGATCTTTCCCCCTTTGATATGATTTTTTATGGAGTTCTGTATGAGCGGCGTTTATCGTTCTCATTCACATGTATTTGGAGCTATCGGCGTATTTGGCAGCCTTGAAACGGCGCGCGCTGTCGTTATATCTTCTCCGATGGAGTATACTGTCTCTTATGGGATGGGCGCGCAGGGTGGGCCGCAAGCTATTTTAGACGCATCGGTTCAGGTAGAATTGTATGATGAAACGCTGGACTTTATTCCGGCGGAGTATGGTTTGGGCACACTGGCTCCGCTGTCGTTTGAGTCGCTGAGCCACACACAGGCGCTAGCCCTAACGGAACAGGCGGTTGCGGCGGTTTTGGAACATGGGCAATTGCCGGTTACGATTGGCGGAGAACATTCGCTTACCCCGGCTTGTGTTGCCGCAGTTCAGCGCCACGCCGACTATGCGCCGCTGGGCGTTCTTCAATTCGATGCGCATGGCGACTTGCGCAATTCGTATGAAGATTCGCCGATCAGCCATGCGTGCGCTATGCGTCGTTGTTTGGATATTCCGGGGGTAAAGGTTACCGGCGCAGGAATACGGAGCATTAGCCCCGAAGAAATTGCTGATATTCGCGCCGGCGTCATTGATTCAACTATTTTGTATGCGCACGATCTGCGTTCCGGCAAGGCAGATTTGGCAACGGCTATCGACGCATTGCCAGAACGTGTGTATATTACCGTTGATGTAGATTGTTTTGATCCTTCAATAATGCCTTCCACCGGAACACCGGAACCCGGCGGATTAGATTGGTATACTGTTTTAGACGGAATTCGCTGTTGCATGCAGCGTAAAAAAATAGCTGGTTTCGATATTGTTGAACTGGCCCCAGTGTCCGGGGTTCATGGGCCAGACTTTCTCAGCGCCAAACTGTTGTATCGCATGTTTGGTATGTATATCGCTTTTCAGGAGGGTATCCGCTAGTGATTGCATCACCTATTTCTCATTCTCGATTCTTTATTAAGAAATCGCGCCGCGGCTATTTTATTGCGCTGTGCTTATTTATGTCCCTAAGCGGGTTGTTTACAGGGCTGACTATCCGGCAAATTGCGCATGAAATTGTTTCAGGGCAGCCCATTGTATCCGGGCAGCCATCGGCGCTGAAAGTTGCCACTGCGTCCAGCGGCGGCTCTGGGCAATCGCAGCCTGCGCAGCAGCATGCGCCAACACTTGCGCCGCAGGCGTTTTATGTCAGTTTTATCCTTTCCACGTATTCGGTGGCTCCGGGCAGTGTTCTTACCGTTACGGGAACTGCGCAAACACAATCCGGCGCGGCGCCTGCGCAAAATTTGCGGGCAGAATTAACCATCGGCAGCCAGCAAACTGTTGCGAACGCGGCGCCAAGCTATTTTAACGCGCAAGGTCAGGCTGTTTGGAAGATACTTATTCCAAAAACTATGGCTCCCGGCAATTATATGATTACTATGAACGCCTTTTGGGGCCAATATTCCGCCGTTTGGGAAGAATATATTACGATAATTTCCGCGCATTGAAAGGCGGTTTGCATTGTTTATGCTACGTATTCCATTTTGTCAGCATGCGCATTTTTATCAGCCGCCGCGCGAAGATCCGTTTACCGGAGTTATTCCGCAAGAGCTTGGCGCCGAGCCGTATCATAATTTTAATGAAAAAATTACCGCAGAGTGCTATCGTCCAAACGCTGAAATGGGTAATTTTGAACGTATCAGCTTTAATATCGGCCCAACTTTGGCGCTATGGATGGAAAAATTCGCTCCTGAAACACTGGATATGATTGTGTCGGCAGATAAAACACGCGCAAACGCCGTTGCCCAAGTTTATAATCATACTATATTGCCGCTGGCATCCGCAGCTGATAAAGAAATACAGATTCACTGGGGGATTACGGATTTTTCACGCCGGTTTGGCCGTTGGCCTCAGGGTATGTGGCTGGCGGAAACCGCCGCAGATATTCCCACATTGGATGCGCTGGCTAAAGCCGGCATAGCGTATACTGTGCTGGCTCCTTGGCAGGTTGCAGGGTCTGCTCCTCGCAACTCATCCGGCTTAGACACTACCAAACCATATGTGGTGGATCTGCCCGAAAACCGTTCCATCACCGTATTCTTTTTCGATCCTAATTTTTCTGTGGCGCTGCATCGCACATCACACCTGACAGCAAAGCAGATAGCGCAAGAGATTTTTCCCATGCGGCTGGATAACGCATGGTTCAGCCCACGCAACGGGCAAACATTGTTTGCCGCCGGAGATGGCGAATATTTTGGCCACCATATCCCCGGAAGGGATGCGCTGTTGCGTGACCTTACCCTGACAGAGGGACCAGCCGCCGGATATGATCCTATTTCTCTTAATGAATGGCTGGATAGAGTAAAGCCGCAAGACGCAATTGAAATAAAAAACTTTACCGCGTGGAGCTGTGAGCATGGGTTAGATAGATGGAGCCGGGATTGTGAATGCGCTCGCGACGCTTTTTTGCCTGCCATTAACGGCAACTGGAAGGGACCTCTGCGCATGGCTATGAACCGGTTGGCAGAGCGTATTGACGCAGTGTACGCTACGCAATCTTTCCGCTGGCTGCGCAACACGCACGAAGCAAGGCTGGCTTCTATTGGGCCGCTTCGCGGATGGCTGGATTGGGATCAGTTCTTTATAGAACAAGGCTCTGATGATTTATTGCGTTCGCCGGAATCTTTACGGGCAGTTATTCAGGAAAAACTGCGGCGTTTATTCCAGGCGCTGTATTATCGGCAGTTGATGTTTACCAGTTGCGGGTTCTTTTTTGAAGATTTGAGCAGGATAGAGCCGGTAAATAATATTCGCTACGCCGCCATGGCAATGAAAAGCACAATTGGGGCAGCGCCGGAATTGCCTTCTTTTGCCGACGCCTTCGCCACAGATCTTGCGGAATGCTACAGTGTTCGCACTGGGCAAACCGGCGCAGAACTATTTTTGCGGGAATGGGATCGCGCAGAACAGCTATTGGCGTAAAACTGCCTTTTCGGGATATGATAAGTTTACCGAACTGTTTTTATAGGAAAATAATGGATCAAACACATATTCGTAATTTTTGTATTATAGCGCAT
>JAKAOI010000358.1 GCA_021812265.1 Chloroflexota bacterium
GGCTGCTTTGGCGCCGACGGCGGCGTTACCTTTTGCCATTGAATGTGTTTGGACCGGTTTTGTAGGTGTTTTCGTCTTCATTGTTGAAACCGCAGCCGGTGAAGGTTTGACAACAGAATGTGTTTCGGGCTGTGCTTCAGCCGAAGTGTCAGAAATAAACTGTACTTGCGGCTTTTTGGGTTTAGCTTCTCTTGGTGTTTTGGGTTGGCTGGCTGCCGGGAAATTTTGCTTCATAGCGGCGTCATTATTTTGGTTGTTTTCGGCTTCATGTCGAGAATCATTCGCCGAATCCGGTAATTCTTTCGTGTCCGCGTCTACGACTGTGCCGGGATTTAATCTGTTAAATCGGTTGTAAGATGGTTTAGAAGCAGGCTCAGAAGGATTAGACAAACTGACATTTAGGCTGTTTGATCCTGCATTGGCGGCTACAGCGACTCTCATAGCGGGTTTTGGCATGAACTTGGCAATTGATTTTGGCAAATAGGGAATAAAGGTTCCATACACCAACCCTTGCTGAATAACCATAAAAAGTGTGCTGACTGTCCAATACACAGACAAGCCCGAAGCAAAGCGTATGCTGAAGAAGAACAGCATAATTGGCATAACATATTGCATCATCTGCATAGAAGCTTGGGTGGCGTTTTGCTGAGAAGAACTTGCGTTGGCTTGTTGCGGTTGATTTTTGGTGACATTTAGCATCATGCGTGTTTGCACAAACGTAGTTAAACCAACCAGAATCGGTAAGATATAATATGGATCTGGTTTTGCGAGGTTATAGCCCCAAAATTGCATAAAATGATTTAGGTTCACTAAATAATATGAATTTGCGCTGCCAAAAACCGGTTTTACAAATGGATAGAGTTGAGAATACAGAACGGCAGGCTTTGCGCCATTTAAAATTTGATTAAAAGCGTCGAAGAGGCCATAAATAAAGGGGAGTTGAATAAGATTTGGCAGACACCCGCTTACCGGGCTGGCGTTATGTTCTTTATACACCCGCATAATCTCGCGATTTGCGGTTTGGGGATCATTCTTATATTTTTTCTGAATTTCTTGAATGAGAGGTGTAACATTCTGCATTTGGCGCTGTGATTCAAGCTGCTTCATAAAAAGCGGTATCATCAGCATGCGAACAATGACAGTCATAAGAATGATGGACCAGCCGAAACTATGGATAACACCATAGATAAACATTAACAGATTAAACGTCGGCTCAAAGAAAACATAGCCGAACAATTGCCCAATACCGCCCAAGATAGAGCCTCCCAAAAATCTTCCACGACGCGCTGCCGGGGAATAAAACTTACGCCAAATTTACAAATATTGCATATCAAAACAGTATAGTGATTATAATCGGCTATGGCACGGGATCGTATAGATCTCCCTTATAGAAGGGATGACATCTGCCGATGCGTTTTATGGCCATAACGCCGCCTTTCAGAAAGCCATATTTTTGTATCGCCTCATATCCATAGTGAGAGCAGGTTGGCTGAAATCTGCACGATGGAGGAAAAAGAGGAGAAATAAATTTCTGATAGAGCCGGATGAGAAAAAGAGCAATATATTTCACAGTGCAATGCCTCGCAATCTTGGCGGCGGCGCAAAATGGCGCGTGTTATTGTTTAAGCAGGCCCGCTGCGTTTATAGCTTCCCAAATATCACGCCGCAGATCGCTAAACTCGCGGCGCGCGGCAAGCGGGCGGGCAGAAATAATGATATCGCAGGGTATATGCAGCGAATCTTTTATTTCTTGCGCAATGGCGCGTATTCGGCGCTTTACGAGCGCGCGCACAACGGCGCCGCCTACACGTTTGCTGGCGACAACGCCAAAGCGAGAAAACTGTAACGTATTCGGCGCCCAAGCTATAACGCAAGATGGCCGTTTTATGGTTTTGCCGTGGGCATATACCGCGTCAAAATCGCGTTGCAGGCAGATTCTCTCCCAGCGTTTCACTATTATTTTGAAGCGCCAACAGTCAGGCGCCAGCGACCCTTCAAACGGCGAGATTTTAATACTTTGCGGCCGTCATGAGAAGACATTCTCTTTAAAAAGCCATGTACACGCAGACGCGGGAGTTTTTTGGGCTGATAGGTTCGTTTCATGTCGCATTTATATGCGGCTTGCTATACCTGTCAAACAGTATATGCCGCATCTCCTTACAATAATGGCTTGCAAAGCCGAAATGCCTTGAAAGCGCTTATTAATTCACCATCAATTATACTTCTAAATTTGTGATCTGTCAAACAAATATGCTCAATGCTCACCTGCCCGTTCAATGGATGAAAAAGCTATTTTTGCCGTACAATCGGATTTAAAGCATGTTTGACATTTGCAATGCGCTATATTATTCTGTCTGTGAATACGCGCGTCAGCGCGACAAAAGCCTATTATTTTGTGAATCGCAGGTGCTTTTTCTGAACACACCGGAAATATTTATCAGGCCTGTTTCGCATGAAGACAGTGATGGTATCATGCAGATTTTAACGCAGTCTCCATGGTCGACACAGCGATTTTTACCGAATGAACTGTCGGCGCTGATTGCTACAAGACCCGGAGTTATTGTATATCGCAAAAACAATCCCTACACCGCGTTTCTGTTGTGTTCATCGGTAGTGGCGCCCAGCGCATGGATAGGCGGCTTCGGCGCAGAGTGGGGAGAACATCAGCGCTTAGAGGTATATCTGCAAAGAAGTTTAGCGGCGCTGTACCCTATGTTGCGGGCCAACGGCGCGGAGTGTCTCTATTATTCGGGATATGACACCGAAAATGATTGGCTGAAGGGACTGCTGCTGAAGCAAGGATTTACTATGCAATCGCAATTATGGTCATATGATAAATATGGTGTATCAATCCCTGCGGAAGGCGCGCAATATGTGCAGGTTCGTCCTTTTCAGCCGGAAACAGATATGGAAGCTATTTGTGCGGTAGAAAACGCAGCATTTGCGCCATTATGGCGGCATAACGCGCAAGAATTTACCGAGATATACCAAAATAATCCTTTTTTTGTGGTTGCGGTAGATGACGATGGCGTAATTTTGGGGTACCAATACAGTGATGTGGAAGGTTCTATCGGATTTTTGATTAGAATTGGAGTGCATCCGGCGCTACACAGCAGAGGAATCGGCGCCCGGCTGATGCGCGCCGCGATAGAATTTTTTGCGCGCGCCGGCGCTGTGCGCATTTTGTTGAACACGGAAGAAGCCAATGCGCATGCGCATCGACTATATGAATGGTTTGGGTTTCGGCGGGTTGCTCCCGATGGATTTGTAATTGCAAAGCCACTGACAGAAGAATCAAATAGTGCGTCGGATT
>JAKAOI010000359.1 GCA_021812265.1 Chloroflexota bacterium
GGCACAGCAAGAAGTTGATACCATCATTGGCAAGGAAACTCCGACATCTGCGCATATACCACAACTTACATATGTAGATAGCGTCATAAAAGAAACGTTACGGATATATCCGCCTATTCATTTAGGCTCGCGCATTGCGGCGTCTCAGCTTTCATTTGAAGGGTTTAACATTCCCAAAGGAAGCCGTGTATTATATTCACAATACCTAACACATCACCAACAGGAATATTGGCCAAATCCAGATGAATTTAAACCGGAACGCTTTCATACACAAACATCACATCATACCGCCTACACATATATCCCTTTTGGCGCCGGACCCCGCAATTGTATTGGAGCAGTTTTTGCCCAAATTGAAGCAAAAATCGTTTTAGCATATATTTTGCAGCGATTTAACTTGCGTTATACCGGTAAACCGATACGGCCGCATATGGGCGCAACACTTGAACCAAGTTCAGGGGCGCCAATTCACATTTCATTCAGAACATTGCTTGCATAAGCGCGGCCTTTCCAATATATAGCTTTTTTTTGCTGCTGGCGCAAAAGCGCATACAAACCGAGAATAAGTATACCCAACGCGGATACAGGAAACAGCAATGTTTCCACCAATGGGCGTTTATATTGAACAGCGGCAACGATATATAGCGCCATTATCCAAAAAATTTCAATACACGCCGTCCATTGCAGAGCAACCAGCAGCAGCCAAGGAATAACAAATATACTGGCGTATCCCCAGCCAAACAGCACGGCAAAACCAGCGGAACGTTTTTCTGTTCCTGCGTTGTTTAGCCCCAACATAATATTTTTAGCGAAGCCGTTCCAAACTTCGTGAACATTATGGTACATTCGGCATTGCAGCCATGTCGCTCCATTAAACAACGCAGTTATATATCCGTGTAATTGAAATTGCTGCGTCAGCGCAAAATCATCAAGCAAAGCATGGCAAATTGCAGCGTGTCCGCCGATCTGCCGATAATGTTCCGCGTTTACCAGCATATATTGCCCATTTGCTATATTATTGCCGTTCTTTTGCCATTGCGCGCGAAAATTCCAACCCAATATCGGCAATATGGAAAGAATAAATGGGACGAATAAGCGTTCGCTCCATGTTTTTGTTTGCTGATACGGTAAGGCGCTGATACATGAAGCATAAAATTTTTGCGCCGAAGCCATTCCTTTAGAAAGACTTTCTGGGGAATGAATAGTGTCGGCGTCTGTAAATAAGAGCCATTCGCCGGTCGCGTATTGTGCGAGCTGATGGCAAGCATAAACTTTTCCAACCCATCCTTCAGGTGGCTCTTGTATTTGATGAATAATATGCAATTGTCGATTTTGTGCTGCCATTTTATCTAATATTGCGCCGGTTTGATCTGTTGAACAATCATCTAAAACATAAATATCAAAAAAAGGATAATTTTGCCGCAGCAAAGATGCAACACAATCAGTTATAGATTGTTCTTCATTGCGCGCCGGAACCAGAATGCTTACATGCGGCTGTTTTTGATTTGCAGCATGCGCTGCGCTGCGCCAGAAAGATACATTAGACCACAGCCGCCATGTAATTAAGAGCAATACAGCAATGGCAGAGATATGGAAGCCGAGAAGCAAAATATCATACACTATCTGCAACATATCAGTCGACCCTCACAACTTGTTGTTTCCGATACCAATATATTGCTATTTTTCCTGCCAAGACAATCATTTGCGCTATCCCTAAAGCAATCATCCAAAAAGGTTCATGAATGATCACCAAAAATACAATAAGTATGAAAGGAATAGCCATTGTGCGAAGTTCATCATTTTTGATGATAAATAATGATAAAATCGCTGTTGCGCCCATAACAAGCGGCGCCACATATAACGTTATGCCTGCCCAAACGCCAAATAAAGCAGTAATTGCTCTGCCACCGCGAAATCCAAGAAATAGCGAGAAGCAATGCCCGACAGTTGGCATAAACGCTATCCAAAATAACTGCCAATCGGAAAAATGGCCGCTTCTACACACCAGATAAACCGGTATAAAAGCTTTAAAAAAATCTAATAACAGTACAGGTATTCCCAATTTCCAACCGGCTGATCGATATGCGTTTGCCGCCCCGGGGTTGCCATCCAGCTGTCGGCGGGGATCAACATGATAGAATAATTTTCCTAACCACACAGACCAAGGAGCCGAGCCGCTGATATATGCTATTCCCAGCCAAAAATAAAACATAATTATATTATCCTAAAGAGAAATTTAGTGCGCGCAATAATGTTTGAACGGTATGTAAACCCTCCTGCAAGGTATTGCCTAAATATATGCCCGAAAATGTTTCTGCTAAAATTGGGGATTCAATGAAAGCTCTGCCACCATAGGCTATCTTTGGAAAACCCGGCTGATCTGTATGTGTCAGCCATTTCGGCAGATCTGATAAAGCTTGAGCAGTAGTTTCGGTCATTGCCGCTAATACGATGATAGATGGAGCGAGTGATTGAATACAATTATCAAGTTCTGACAATGGCAAGGTTTGCCCAATATACGCTACAGGAATATGCGCTTCACGCAATAAAACACCCAGCATTAATAAACTTCCTTCATGATATTCTCCCGGAGCGCAAACCAACGCAACCGGAGGAATTGCAAAGCTGAAGGCCGGCCGATACATCCAGGACGTCAATTGATAATGCAAATAATTAGAGGCGAAATGTTCGATAGTTATTGATATGGTTCCATGGCGCCAAGCTTCCCCAATTGCAACAAACGTTGGCCCGATAATATGCAACACAATATCATTCATTGAAAATAATGCCATTGCTTTATGAAGAAGCAGATCGGCTGTCTCTAAATTACACGCTAATAACACCTCTGCTAAATTGTTTTGTATCGCCGACAGTGCGTGTGTGTTCGCTATTTTATTTGAGTCTGTATGCGCTGGCACAGCTGATACTTGATTTCCGCTTAACAAAAATTGGATGGCGTTGCTGATATGCATGCCTTCTTTTAAACGATTTTGTATCCATTGCAAATTTTCTATGTCTTGCTGAGAATATAAGCGGTGCTTTCCGCTGGTACGCTTTACAACGGGAAAATGATACCGGCGTTCCCACATCCGCAAATTAGCTATCGGAATATTGGTTATGCGTGAAACAGCGCCAATATTATAGATATATTCCTGGTCAAAAGGCTGTTCCTCACTCTGATTACTCAAATGTATTTTCTTCCCTCCCACAAGTAATGTTTTCATTATAACATCTTGCTTATATATTGTCCACTTTAATAAGACAAAATATAAACAAAATATTGACATTTTAAAAAAAATTTTATTATCATCT
>JAKAOI010000360.1 GCA_021812265.1 Chloroflexota bacterium
TCTTGACGCGGCAATAATTCGGGTGTTTACCCGCAGCGTTTGTGCGCCGCCTACCCTGCGAAATTCACTTCTTTCCAGAAACCGAAGCAGCAAAGTTTGCGCAGCCGCGGGCATTTCACCGATTTCATCTAAAAATAATGTCCCGTGATCTGCTTGTTCAATATATCCCATACGCTGCCGCGCATCGGTAAACGCGCCTTGGTCAGATCCAAAAAATTCTGTTTCAACAAGATTTTGGGGAATAGCGCCGCAGTTTACGGCAACAAATGGCTGTTGCGAACGTAAACTATAATAATGGATGGAGCGCGCAATCAATTCCTTACCGACGCCGCTTTCACCGCTTATCAGCGCGCCGGTTTTTTCAGTTTGCGCCAAGGTGAGAATCATTTGCGCAATTTCTCGCATTGCGGCGGATTTACCGATATAGAGCATTTCTAAAGGATCGCCGGTCGCTAAAAATTCTGGGATATCCTCCATATTTGGTGTCATTATCTGCAATTTATCGTTTGAGTTTTGTTTATATATCATGTCACCAAACATCCTTATTGGCAAAAACTCCCAAAAACTCTGGCTGTTATCTTCATCATTCTGCGTGGCTGCTTCTTGCAAATCACAAAACAGTTTCCGGCAAACGGCCTTTGGGGATATTCGTTATAAAATAATCGCCAGTTGATTATCCAGCAATTCACGGGCCGCAATAAAAACATCTGATAATGTTTTTTCTTTCAGTGAATTATAACGTATTTCATCAAATTCATCTGAGGTATTTTTTTGCGCCTGCATATAAGGGGAGCTGTGCAAAATTTCTAAAGCAATTTCACCCAGTGTCATTTTGCCGTCGAAATACGTTAGAACCGTCCATTGCGCCGCAGTAATTTCAATGGAAATATTTTCATGCGGATTAATTTGTGTGAAATCTAAAACCGAATTTTCATCGATCTGCTTTTGATGATAGTCATGGGAATATTGATTGGTATTCTGGCGATTTTGTCTGGCGGTTTGCAGCGCATGATTTAATATAAACGAAATAGATGTTTTGAGTTGCAAAGAACCAAGCGGCGGCGCAACGCCTTCTTCAAAGCGGCATTCGCCGTCTTTCCATCCCATAATGGTTAATAAGGTATTTTCTAAATTGCGGAACGACCAATCATGAATTTGCTCATATGTGGCGCCGCCGGTATCCAGCAGCGCTTGCGCAAAAGAGGCGTCATCCAGCATAAACGGGTTATTTTGAATATATTGCGCAATTTGGTTTAAATTTTCTTGGCTAATATATTTCCCAAACAGTAGTTTTTGACCCAATTGCATACGGTCATTATTCACAATAATATAGGTAATATAATTATTTTCGCAATATATTTCTGTTACAGAATCTATTCTTTCAATGATCAGCCGGCCTTTACGCAAGCCATTGCCAATAATACGCAATATATCACTGATATTATGCGAGCGGAGATTGGCGGTAAACATAATTTTATGTAACTCTCCCATGTTATATTCTATATTAGAGTATAACATGGACGATTTTGATAGACAAGAGATGGTTATTCATCGTATGATATCAGTATACCATTCGGCGAAGCAAGTACATGATTTAATTAATTCAAAAAGCTTGAAATGTTTTTCGGAAGATTGTAATGGAGTATAGCAACATGGATTTTTTGAAATCATTGGGAATCGGACTCATTACTGGCATCTGTCCATATTTGGTATCGGGATTCTTTGTTTTTGGAATATCATTCTGGGTTCGGTTCACAAGTGGCTTACACAGACGTCCCGAAAAGATATTCCAGAGTATAGCCAGTATAGGAGCAAATATCATCGCGTGTCCAATTGTGTTCATACCTCTTGGTATTTTATCGCTTTTCTTAGTGCCCTTATCTCCCTTGATCTTGGGAATCTTTCTTCACGCACCTATTTCTGGGATATATTGGGAAATATTGGGAATTGGCATCGGCCTTATTGTACCAGGAATTATTAACAAGCAAGTAATAGAATTGACACTATTTGGAGCAATATGCCCTTTTTTTGTGGTGTTTCTTTTTGATGAGTGGGGCTAAAGCCGATAGTAGGCCGAAGCAAAAATGTATTATATTTTAAGCGTTTTATGAAAGGAACAGTATGCGAGAACTCCAACAGACGCCGCAGGGTAACAGTGGTGATTCAGTGGCTTTGCGCAGCAATGGATTAACCAAAAAATATGGCGCAAAATTGGCGTTAGATCATTTTTCAATTGAAGTAAAAAAAGGTTCTATTTTTGGATTTTTAGGCCCGAATGGGGCCGGAAAAACAACGTTTATTCGCCTTGCGCTCAGTCTTATTACTCCCACTGAAGGATATGTTGAAATATTCGGTTCGCGGGTGTCTAATACTGATTCGCAGGCTCTCAGCCGCATTGGCGCAATTATTGAGCAGCCGGCGCTATACAACTATATGAGCGGCGCAAATAATTTACGGGCCTTTGCCATGATGCTAGGCGGCAATGATGAAGCAAATATTCAGCATGTGTTACGCATTGTCGGTTTGCACGGACGCCAAAAAGATAGAGTGAAAACCTATTCACTGGGTATGAAGCAGCGGCTGGCAATTGCAATTGCGCTACTGAATAATCCGGATATTCTTATGTTGGATGAACCGGCAAATGGCTTAGACCCGGCAGGGGTGGTAGAAATTCGGCTTTTGATGCAAAATCTGGCGGCAGCCGGCAAAACCATTTTTATCTCAAGCCATATCCTAAGTGAAATACAACAATTATGCAATGAAATTGCTATTATTAACCAAGGAAAATTAATAAAACAATCTACCGTACATGAATTAACAAAAATGCAGGTGAGTATATTTATCGTCACAACCGATAAAGCCGCCACAGCGTTGCAATTCATTCAGGCTGAGCCTTGGGGAGCCGACGCTTATATTGATTTGCAAAATCGTTTAATTACCCGAGCGCCGGGAGATAAAGGCAGCGATTTGAGCGCTTTTTTGGCAAAGCATGAGATATATCCCGAATCCGTACAATTACAAGAACAATCTTTAGAGCAAGTTTTCCTGCAATTAACACAATCGCCGCAGCAAGGAGTTTTATAAAATGTCTTCTGAATTTGCCATTTCTACCTTGAGCGCCCAAACACAACCCACTTTTAAAAGCATATTTAGCAGCGAATTTTTTAAGTTATTGCATAACCGGATGGTAACTACTTTTGCTGCTATTATATTTGGAATATTTGCCATAAATATACTGGGAACAACCGTGATATTTACCAGTATATTATCTATAAATAAATCTTCAGACGCCCAGTCGAATTTATT
>JAKAOI010000361.1 GCA_021812265.1 Chloroflexota bacterium
TCGGCGCATCCCGAGGATGGCTGCGCATATCGATTACGTTTTCCGGAAATCAGTGTGCATGATATGGTTTATGCGCAGCGTGAACTGTTGCAGCAATTGGGAGTTCACTCTCTTGCCGCCGTCATTGGCGGTTCGCTTGGCGGTCTTCAGGCGCTGGAGTGGGCGATTGCTTATTCTGGTTTTGTTGCGTCGGCGATAGTTATTGCGGCGTCTCCACGGCTATCGGCGCAAGGGTTGGCGTTTGATGAAATCAGCCGCCAAGCAATTATGGGCGATCCGAATTGGAATCAGGGGAATTATTCGGGCGCTAACCCGCCGAGTTTTGGGCTGGGATTGGCGCGCATGATAGCAATGCTGACGTATACCAGCGCAGAGGGTCTTGAAAACCGTTTTGGCAGAAAACCGGCCGTGCGGACCAGCGATCGTCCGCAGTTTGGGCCGCGCAGAGATATCGACACGTATTTACATCATCAGGCAGATAAATTAACGCACCGATTCGACGCCAACAGCTATCTTTATTTGGTAAACGCCATGGATTCGTATGACGCTTCTGTTGGTCCCGGCAGAGGCTCTGATACGCGCGCGCTCCGCAAAATTCAGGGACGGCTGCTGGGAATCGGTATTTCAAGCGATTGGCTGTTTCCCGCTAAAGATGTGCGCAAGATGATTGCTGATGCGCAATCAGTCGGAGTTTGGGCGGAATATCGGCAAATTGAATCACCGAACGGGCATGACGCCTTTTTACAGGAGTGGGCGCAGCTTACTCATGTATTGCAAAACTTCCTATAGTCATACGCTATAGAGAACACCAATATTACCGGCGTTATTGACGCATAAAGAACACCAACATAATACAGACAACAATATTACGGAGTACAACAATGACAGATACAACAAATCGACAATTTGAAACCTTGGCGCTGCATGTCGGCCAGGAAAATCCTGATAGCGATACGAAATCGCGCGCTGTGCCTATTTACATGACGTCATCCTATGTGTTTGATGACACCCAAACTGCAGCGGATTTATTTTCGCTGCAAAAAGCCGGCAATATCTACACACGCATTATGAACCCAACGCAGGATGTATTTGAGCAGCGTGTTGCCGCGCTTGAAGGCGGTGTTGCCGCGCTGGCGACATCTTCGGGGCAGGCGGCAGAGTTTTTAGCGATCATCAATATTGCGCAAGCGGGAGATGAGATTGTCAGCAGTTCCTCGCTTTATGGCGGCACATATAATTTATTTTCACAAACACTGCCAAAGTTGGGGATAACCGTTCATTTTGTCGATGGCTCTAATCCGGAAAATTTTCGCAAAGCGATTACACCAAGAGTTCGTTTATTTTATGGTGAGACGGTCGGCAATCCGCGGCTGGATACGCTGGATATTTCCGCAGTTGCGCAAATAGCGCATGAAAATGGTATACCGCTGATAATTGATAATACTATTCCCAGCCCATACCTGGTTAATCCCCTGAAATTTGGAGCGGATGTTGTTGTGCATTCGGCCACAAAATATATCAACGGCCATGGAACTGCCATTGGCGGTGTCATTATTGACGGCGGTTCCTTTGATTGGGCGGCCAGCGGTAAATTTCCCGGGTTAACAGAGCCGGATCCTTCCTATCATGGCGTGCGCTATACGGAAGCGTTTGGCCCGGCGGCGTATATCGGCAAAGCGCGTGTGCAGTTATTGCGTGATTTGGGGCCGGCAGTCAGCCCGATGAATAGTTGGTTATTTTTGCAGGGATTAGAAACCTTGGCTTTGCGAATGGAGCGTCACAGCGCAAACGCTTTGCGGGTCGCAGAATTTCTGCAACAGCATCCCAAAGTCAGTTGGGTATTATATCCCGGTTTAGAATCGCACCCGGCGCATAATGTTGCGAAAAAATATTTTACACATGGTTTTGGCGGAATAGTTGGCTTTGGCGTAAAAGGCGGATTGACGGCGGGCAGAAAGTTTGCTGATTCTGTTCAGTTATTTTCGCTCCTGGCAAATATCGGAGATTCAAAATCATTGGTTATTCATCCGGCAAGCACTACACACGCGCAGTTATCGCCGGAAGAGCAGACAGCTTCCGGAGTTACCCCTGATTTTGTCCGGCTTTCCATCGGTATAGAACATATTGATGATATTTTAACGGATCTTGATCAGGCGCTGCAAAAATCGTAGAGCAGCGATCACGCAGGAGCAGGGTTTATACGCGCAGTCAATCCCTGTGCGAGGGTTTTCCCTTCGGTGTGGCAAAGCCGCGCCGGATATTTTTCTTACAGCGTTGGTCAGTGTTCCTTTTTTGGGGAATATTTGGCCAGCGCTCTAGCTGAGGAGTCGTTGAAAAGGATATGAGGGTATTAAAATTTGGCGGAAGTTCATTGGCCAACGCGGAAAAAATCGATCTTGCCATTAGTATTGTGCGGCGGCATATGGCAGAAGAAATAACTGTGGTTGTAGTGTCTGCCATGGCAGGAGCTACAGATTCGCTGCTGCGCATCGGCGAATTGGCGGTTTGCCGGCAGAGTGTTTGGCGTGAGAAGCTCCAAGAAATTGAAGGGAGATACGCAATTTTATTGAATGGATGCGCAGAGCAATGGCGCGGGCAGTTTCAGCGTGTCGCCGCGAAAATGTGGAATGACGCGGAATCTTTACAATATCTTCACGCTGTTTCAGCAGATGAAGAGGCGGCTAGGTTTTCCGGTTGGGGCGAACGTTTGATGGCGCTGGCGTTTGCCGCGCGGCTTTGCTCTTACGGAATTTTAGCGTATGGGTATTCGCTGGAGCCGGTGATGTTATATGGCGCGGCCAAAACTTCCGATCGCCAAGCTTCGGCGCTTGCGACTAGGGCTTGGCTGGCTCCGCAGCTGGCTTCAGCGATACGCCAAAACGCCGTTATCGCGCTTCCGGGATATATTGCCCGTGATCCATCCGGAAAAAGCACGACGCTGGGACGAAACGCATCGGATTATTCTGCGACGTTAATTGGCGCCGCATTAGGGGCAACCGGTGTTTATATTTACAGCGATGTCGCAGGTTTATATACTGAAGATCCAAAACTGAATCCGCAGGCGCAACTCATCTCGTTTCTTACATATGCTGAGGCGCTGTCGGTAACTTCCCAAGGCGTAAAGGCTTTGCATCCCCGCGCGGTAGAGCCGGCGGCGCAAAGCGCTATACCGGTGAAGCTGCGCAGTTTGTATGCTCCGTTTGAGGCCGGCACCGATATAGGCGCCTAAGAGCTGCACAGCGCGTCAAAAGAGCGGCTGAATCAGCCGCTCTTTTTATGTTGCAGGATAGTTGTTTGAAAG
>JAKAOI010000362.1 GCA_021812265.1 Chloroflexota bacterium
ATCTCAAGTGTTTAGTGCCCGCAAACATGTTTCCCCATTTCTGTAAGGCAGCAAACCAATTATTAACCAGCCAATTAATTTTTCTCCCATTGATTAAATAATTAAGATACATCCCTTCAGAAAAAAATCTCTTGATCCGATGATCATATTCAGATACATAAACATATCTTATGTATCTGAGTTTAATCTTAATTCATGTCAGGAGCAAATGTGTTTACGGCTCAAGAAAGCGGTCTATTGCAAAGCTTTCACGTATATCGCCGTATCAGAAATTTGCAGGAGACACGCCTTTTGGGCAGAGGCTTTCCGCGCTCATCAGAGTACGGAAGAAAACAGTTTTATAGAGATCGACTGGCCGGGCAGACTAAAAGGCGATGATAACCAAGAAAACGCGAACAGGGTGAACCTATTTGTTGAAAGCGGCGCAGGTACAATATGTATAAGACACAAAATGGTATCCGTTCCGGTAAAATCTCCAAATAGCAAAGCCCGAAAGCAAATAAAAATATTCACCTGACATTTTAAGAAAGCGAGGACCAAATATATGAATGTGCAGCCATCAATATCGCAGGATATAGCCGACCTTTATACGAAACAGGCGCAAAGCGCCGAAACTGTTTCCGGCGGAATCACCACCGGAGCTGCAAATACAGCCAGTTCGTCGGCGGCTTCATCCAGCAGTTCCAGCGCAAAAATTTCTCTATCCACACAGGCGCAAACATATGTTAAAGCGCTGGCTGATGCACAGAAGCCGCTTGCGCCGCGTATGGATCGTGTTGCTGCGGCAAAAGAGAAATATCTTTCCGGTTCATATAATTTTAGCGCAGATAACGCTGCGCTGGCGAGTAAACTGCTGAATAATTCTTAAAGTATCGGAGTATGAAACCGTGGATGAAACAGCGCAAGACTCTGGTTTCGAGAAAATCGCTCGAAATTTGGATAAGCAAAATCAGCTTTATGAACGGCTCCTTCAATTATCAGAAAATGAGCGGGACGCCGTTGGCCGGGCAGATTTATCAGCTATTGCTTTAGTAATCAGCGAAAAAGAACATATTGTGCGTGAAGCCGAAAGGTTAGAAAAAGAACGTTCGGCTTTAATGGCGCATATCGCTGCCGCGCATAGTTTGCCAGAG
Organism: Chloroflexota bacterium; assembly: GCA_021812265.1. GTDB lineage: Bacteria > Chloroflexota > Ktedonobacteria > Ktedonobacterales > JACDGC01 > JAJYBV01. The sequence goes on from JAKAOI010000362.1 coordinate 1,134, forward strand.
CTGCCATCAGCAAATCAATTATACAAGCTTGCTGCTTCTACCCGCTACGCGCAGCGCATGCAAACCTTAATAGTATCGCTAAGCGCCAGAGTACGCCAATTGCAAAAGGTGAATACCCAAAACGCTGCGTTGATTGAACAGTCGCAGCGTATTAATGAAACATTGCTGCAATCTGTTCTGAAGCACGCCAAAGCCGCCAGTTACTCTCACGCCGGCGGAATCGTGCAAGAACAGCGTCCAAGCGTTTTATTCGACTTTCGGGCTTAGTTTTTTTACCTTTACCAAGGATGGAGTCATTTCAATGAGTTCACTTTTCGTCGGCTTGAATACCGCTAATCAGGCAATTCAGGCTGATCAGGTTGAAATTCAAACTATCAACCATAATATTGCCAACGCCAATACAGAGGGTTTTACGCAACAAACTCCCGATTTAACGGCGTCTCCTCCCTATACCGTTCCATCTATTCTTGCCCCTGCCGGCGCCGGACAAATCGGTTCCGGAGTCACCGTCAGCGCAATAAATCGCGCCCGCGATCCTATTTTAGATAACCAATTTCGCTATCAAAATCAATTTGCCGGGCAATATTCTACGTTAGATACGCAGCTCACTCAGGTTCAAAGCATTTTTCCTGAGCCATCTACCAGCGCGTTAGGCGGCAAGCTCAGTAATTTTTGGAGTTCGTGGCAAGGCCTTGCCGATAACCCTACCGACGCCGGCTCCAGAGCAACATTGCAGCAAAATGCGCTGGCTTTAGCCAATCAGTTTAATAATAACGCCCAACAGCTTACCACCGCCCAGCAAAGCGCCGATAACATTGTGCAAACCTCCATTAACACTGTGAACACCGACGCGCAGCAAATTGCTAATCTGAATCAGCAAATACGCGCCATTATCGCCAGCGGCAAACAACCGAACGATCTGCTTGATCAACGCGATTTGCTTTTAGATAATATCGCTAATATTACGCCGATTACTTACTCAAATAACAGCGATGGCACTATTACAGTCCAGCTTGCTACTCAAGTTCCCGGCTCTACCCAACTGCAAGTAGATAACTCTACTGTTCCGGCGTTAGTAAGCGGAACATTGGTAAATCCGTTGGTATATAACGCCATGCAGTCTCCCAGTTATACATATATGACTTCCGCTCAGCAAACCGGCGGTATCGCCAGCGGCAACGAAACAATGGCAACTTCGCTTACAAGCGGCCCATACACCGGCTCATCACAAAATATTCTGGTAAAAGTTGCAACAGTTAGCGGTGGAGCAATTACCGGCGCGCAATATTCTACCAACGGGGGATCATCATGGACGGCGGCTTCCGGAGCAGGTCCATTTACCGCAACCATTGGCGCAAATACATTTCAGTTTTCTTTCGCCAATGGCTCCAATCCACCTCAAACCGGCGATACATTTGCGTTTTCAACAGATACGCTGGCAACTCAATTTACGGCGCAGCAATTCGCCGGAACCTCGGGAAACACAGGCAACGGAACGCTTACTGCGGCGGGTAAATATACCGGAACCGCAGGCACTTTATATAAAGTTCAAACTACAACTGTCGCCAGCGGCGTTGTAAGTCAATATTCATATGAAACATCCACCAACGGCGGCGCCACTTGGTCGGCATGGACCGGTCCGGTAAGCGCTTCCACTGCTTTAGCGGGAATGTCGCTCACATTCAATCCCGGCTCAACCGCTTTCGCAGGAACCGATACTTTTACTATTTCCGGGTCCTCGCTATCGCCATCAAACACTACCGTAGCTAATGCGCTCACGCAGCCGGCAACCTCATCAACAGTCAACGCATTATATGAACCTGTTGGGGGACAGCTTGGCGCCGCATTACAACTGCGCGACTCCACTATCGGGGGAACGAATGGGATGCTGAACCAATTAAATCAGATGGCTCAGCAAATATTTACCACAGTCAACACGCAGCAAGAAGCCGGATACGATTTAAACAATAATCGTGGGCAAACATTTTTTAGTATTACCGGACCATCAGTAAACGGAACTGCGCTTACCGCGGCTAATTTTTCAGTTGCGTCAAATATTCTTACAGACACAAACACTATTGCCGCAGCTACCAGCGCAAATAGTCCCGGAGACGGCTCCAATGCACAGGCAGTTTCTAATCTGCAAAGCCAAACAGGGCAGCCA
>JAKAOI010000363.1 GCA_021812265.1 Chloroflexota bacterium
GACTGGTTGTTATTCACGGCGTGCCCAAGCAAAAAGAAAAAAAAGCCGCATTATCGGAAGAGGAACCTGCCGCAGGAAAACGCAAAAAAAAGAAAGCCGCCGAATCGGGGATGGATCCGCTGGAAATGTTGGCGCAATTGTTGCAAACAGCGCCGGAAACTACCGATGTGGCAATTGTTTCATCGGAAAAATTGAAGGATACGCATCCCGTGTATGAGGCTGCAAAACAAAATGGCTCCATTACGGTTTTTGATAAACCAGAAAAAACGGAGCTGCGGGGCTGGATAGCAGATCGCATAAAAAAAGAAGGAGCGTCTGCCGAATCTGACGCTCTAGATCTGTTAGAAGAATACTCTAACGATGATTTGCGGACCATAGCGCAAGAGATTAATAAATTAGTGACATATGTGGGGGTTGGCGCGAAAATTACGCGCATAGATGTGCGCAATATCTGTTGTAATTTTCACGAAGCGGGCGGCTTTGAATTGATGGACCTTATTGGCAAACGCAACAGCGCCGCCGCGCTGAAAATTGCGCATGAATATTTGGCAAATGGAATGGACCCAATTGCGGTTGCCGGACAAATTGCGTTGCAGATACGCACATTTATAAAGATGAAGGATCTGCTATCGCGTCGCGCGCCGCAAACCGAAATTCAGGAGGCGCTGAATATGAAAAAATACAATCCATACCGTGTAAACAGCCTAACGGGATATGTGCGCAATTTTACGATGGAAAAATTGCAGCGGCTGCAGCAAATGTGTTTGCAAACCGATTCTGATTTGAAACTGAGTAAAATGGATCCCCTTTTAGCGTTAGATTTGCTGATTATTGCAGTTACTGTTTGAGCAAAAGGCTCCTTGCGTATGAAACAAGTATATTTTTGCGCCTGTAATATAGACACATGTATATACTGAGATATACAATGTTGGGGAATGAGATATCTTATTACGATCCTTCCGTTGGCGTATGCCGGCAATTCTGTAATATATCTGGCAGAAAGGGACCACACATGAATTCACAGTTTGCAGATGGCAATGATGAATCTGATGACTCCTATATCGAAGAAGATGAGGAAAGTCTTTACGAAAATCTGGATACTCTCGAAAAATTGGAAACCATTATTTCATTGATGGAAGAACTGCATATTGCTACGTTGCAAGAAGCTAAAGAACACTATGCCGCGCTAGAGGCGTCTATTGAATCTGATGATGATGAATCTGCAGAGATACATGAAAAAGAGTAATTTTCAGAGAGGCGTCTTATGGCAAATTTAATGCTTCGGGCAATTTTTGCAATTGCTATTGGATATTTTCTTGGCTCCATTCCTTCCGGTCTTATCGTTACAAATAAACTTGGTGTTGATGTGCGGAAAGTTGGCAGCGGCAAAACCGGCGCAACCAATGTTTTGCGCAGTTCGGGGTTGAAACCTGCGCTGATTGTAGCGCTGGCCGATGTTGTAAAGGGATTGTTGCCCACCTTTTTTGCTATGCATTTCATTGCTTCTTCGGCGGCGCTCGGGTCTTTCAGCGCATGGACACCGTGGGTAGCCGGCGCAACAGGGCTTGCGGCAATTGCCGGGCATAATTATCCGATATATGTTGGGTTCAAAGGCGGGCGCGGTGTTGCGACAACTGCCGGTGTTGCTTTTGGTATATCTTGGCAGACAACCCTTATCAGCGCTGTTTTTTTCTTTGCGCCAATAGTGAAAACACGCTATGTGTCGCTGGGGTCTATGGTTGGCGCGGCGGCGCTGCCGCTGATTGAATTGGTGTTTTTATTGACACATCTCTTCGGCGCGCAACCTGCTTATGTGCTTACACTGGCTGTGGCAGCCGCCGCAATTATTATTTCACATAAGGATAATATCGATCGCATTCGGCGCGGTGTAGAACGCAAAATCGGTGAAAAAGTTTCTCCAAAAGCAACAGCATAAAGGTTACGCCGCGGCAGCTATTAACAATTTTGGCAAGAAATGCGCTTGTATGGTGTTATTGTGATGCTTCAAAAGATACGCCATTTGCGCAGGGATTGGGGTATTTTCCCAGTCATTATGCTTTATGATAAGGGATAGATATATCCTTAATTGGATGATACGAAAATCCTAAAACGCAATTTTAATATTATATGAAAGAGATCTAGCTTCATGGGTACTAATGCGTCTCCTTCACCCTTTTTCTGGGGCGCCGCAACCGCGTCATATCAAATTGAAGGAGCAGTCAATGAAGACGGCCGAGGAGTTTCGATATGGGATACGTTTGCGCACACAGACGGTAACATTCTCGCCGGGGAAACTGGTGATATTGCTACAGATCACTATCACCGCTGGCGTGAAGATGTTCGCTTAATGAGCGAATTACATTTAAATTCCTATCGGCTGTCTATTGCATGGCCACGAATATTTCCTGAGGGTCGTGGCGCGATAAATCAGGCAGGGATAGATTTTTATAACCGGCTGATTGATGGATTGATTGCTCATAACATCACGCCTTTTGTAACGCTGTATCATTGGGATCTTCCCCAAGCGCTGCAGAACACCGGCGGCTGGCTGAACAGAGACACTGCCGGATGGTTTGCGGAATATGCAAATGTAATGACACAAAAACTGGGTGATCGGGTCAAGCATTTTATAACAGTAAATGAGCCGTTTATTGCCGTTTATAATGGTCATGTTGAAGGCAGTCATGCGCCGGGATTGAAAAATTTAAGCTATGCAACCGTAGTGATGCGCCACTTGTTATTGGGTCATGGCCTTGCTATGCAGGCAATTCGCTCTAACGTTGCCAACGCTTCGGCTGGCGTTGCTTATAGCTTGGCGCAGATAGACGCTGAAACCGATAAGGATGAGGATATTGCCGCAGCAGTTCTGGGTGACGCATTTATTAACCGTATGGCGCTAGACCCTACATTACGCGGTGAGTTTCCTAAAGAAATCGCTCATCTGATTCGCGAAGATGATACATTGGCGGATGACCTGCGTATTATGCGCCAGCCGGTGGATTTTATCGGCGTCAATTATTATCGGCATTATTTTATTCGCGCTATGCAAGAATTGCCCGGATTTGAGGTGCTTCCGCCAAAAACCAAAGATCTGACTGAAATGGGATGGGAATCTTATCCTTCTGGGCTTGGCCAAATGATTGCAAGAATCGCCAAAGATTATCCGGGCCACGACATATATGTTACTGAAAGCGGGGCAGCTTATCCCGATGTGTTAACTGAGACCGGTGAAATACACGATCCCCGCCGCATAACATATTTGCAGGAGCATATTGCGTCTATGCAAAAGAGATCGG
>JAKAOI010000364.1:0-1723 GCA_021812265.1 Chloroflexota bacterium
CAAAACGCAGCAACAGCTGCGCCGGCGCCGTTAGCGGTTCGCCGCCTGTCAGACAAATTCTGCTGTTTCCCTGCTCTTTTACCCACGCTAGCAGTTCTTCCGGCGAGCGCTCGTAATATTCACTGCTCCAGTGTTGTACGGCGTATTTTGTATCGCACCACTCGCAGTAGTAATTGCAGCCAAAAAAGCGGATAAAGCTGAAGGGCAAACCGATATCTTCCCCTTCACCTTGAATCGATATAAATTGCTCGCTTACACGGAACAGCCGCTGGGAGCTTGGCAGGTTTTCTGCGCCGGCAGATGCAGTATTATCATTCATATGGAATTGGATCGCTGTATCCGGCTTCGGCGAAACCTTTCAGCCGAAGTTGACAGCTGTCACACGTTCCGCAGGCGGCAGCGCCGCCGATATAGCAGCTCCAAGTGAGGTGAAACGGCGCGCCGAGCCGCATACCTTCACGGACAATATCAGCCTTAGTCATGGCAGCCAGCGGCGCGTGAATGCGCAGTGTGCGGCCATCCTGTGTTCCGGCTTTTGTAGCTAAATTTGCGGTTTGTGTAAAAGAGTCCAGAAATTCTTGCCGGCAATCGGGGTATCCGGAATAATCTAATTGATTTACCCCGATAAAAAGATCATCTGCGCCGCATACTTCGGCGTATGCCGCGGCGAAACTGAGAAAGATAAGATTTCTTCCCGGCACATAGGTAATGGGAATATTCTGCGCCATATCTTGTATAGATCTGTCTTGCGGAACAGCGATATCGGAAGTAAGCGCGCTGCCCCCGATAACGCGCAAATTGCACGGAATAACTGTATGGTTTGCTGCGCCCAAAAAACGGGAAACTGCAGCGGAAGATTCAAGTTCACGTGAATGACGCTGCCCGTAATCGACCGCAAGAGTATATAGCGTATATCCTTCAGCCAGAGCGATAGCTGCGGTGGTCGTAGAATCTAGCCCGCCGGAAAGCAGTACAACGGCCCGTAATTGCTTATGCATTGAAAAATAGCACTTTTCCTGAAATATGTTTTGCGCCCGCCATTGCGCGCCGGTTAAGATTATTGTACTACATTCCGCGCAGTTTATGGGCGCCGGCTGATATGCTACAATAAATGATATCGCCCAAAATGGAAGCCGAGGAAAGATCATGCAATGCCCGTATTGCGCTTCAAGTGATTTGACTGTTTTAGAAACACGCGATAACGCCGAAGGAATACAGCGCCGAAGAAAATGCCGCACTTGCCAAAAACGGTTTAGCACTGTAGAACGGCTGGTGTTTGAGCAGCCGCCAATGATTATTAAACGTGATGGCCGCCGTGAAGCGTTTAACCGCGAAAAATTGGTTCGCAATATTTATAAAGCGTGCGATAAACGGCCCCTTCCGGTAGGAGAAATAGAACGGCTGGTAGATGATATTCAAGAAGAATTGATGCGCACGAATCGTCTTGAAGCGCCCAGCCGTATGATTGGTGATATGGTGATGGATCGGCTGAGCAAGTTGGATAGCATTGCGTATGTCCGTTTTGCCAGTGTGTACCTGAACCCTGCTGATATTACCGATCTGCTTGCCATTATCGAACGGCTGCGGCATACTGAAGATGATAAAAACCTTACGGCGTTTGAATAATGTATGAACGGAAATAATATCCATGTCTGCCAATTTCACAAAGCAAAAGCCGGTGACGCCAGTACCTGCAAACGGCGCTGCAATGCTTTCTGATAAA
>JAKAOI010000364.1:1733-3289 GCA_021812265.1 Chloroflexota bacterium
TCCGATCTATTTACTCTGCAAACTTTTTTAGGCCGGCACGGCAGATTTTGGATTACTTTTATAAGCCTTTCTGTCGCGGTGATACTTTTTATGGCTTTTCTGCTTAAGCCGGCGTCGGGGCCGCAGCAAGTCGGCGCGTTGAAGATTGGACAAATTGCGCCGAATTTCTCACTGAAAAACGCCGTTACCGGGGAATCGGCGCAATTATCGCAGTATCGCGGACATCCGGTTATGCTCAATTTTTGGGCAACAACCTGTTCGGCTTGTGTTACCGAATTTCCGCTTTTAGAGCGCACGTATATAAGCAACCAAAGCAAAGGATTGGTGATTTTGGGGATAGATCAGGGTGAAGAAATTCCGGCGATAGCGTCCTTTGGGCAAAACTACGGAACTACATATCCATTATTGGCAGATATTCAGTTGAGTGTAAATAAAGCGTATGGGGTTTCGGGGCTGCCAGTCACTTATTTTATCGACGCTTCCGGCGTTATTCGCTATGCCTCTATTGGTATTTTGAAGCTGCCAACGCTGACTGCGGGATTGAAATCTATCGGCATTGTATATGCGCCGCCTAATGTATGATTTTCGTGTTTTACAGGATTGTTTGCCGGCAATTCAGCAGCGCCGCAAAAATGCGCTGCTGTGCGTGTGGAATATGTCGTCCCCAAACCCCTTTGTATCGCTATTTTCCTATAGTCACTGATATGGTTTCTCCCGGCTGTATTGGCTGCAGACGCGCCTCTAATTGCAGTGTTTTGAATGATTGAATTACGTCATCGGCGGTTTGCGAAAAATGCGCCCAGCCTTCGCAATGCACGGGGATAATTGTCGCTTGGGGAAATGCTTTTGCCGATTCAAGCACATCGTTGACATCCATGGTTAAATGAAATGGTCCCCGGGTTTTTGCGGCGCCGGCAAAAGCCAGCACTGTGGAAATATTGAATCGATGAGATACTTCCTCTGTCCCTTTAAACCAAACAGTGTCTCCCGTAATATATAGACCATTTTCTGTTTGGTCATCCAGGCAAAGAATAAATCCGATAACGTCCCCTGTCAGGCATTCAATCATAAATGGGCCATGCCGGGCCGGCGCTGCTGTAATAGTTAGCGCATGTCCATCGGGAGTTTGCAATGTTACGGCTTCCCATGGGTTAAGCCCTTGCGCGTGATTTTGCAGACGCTTTGCTCCGCTGCTGGTTGTAATAATCTGCGGAACGTTAGCAAGAAAAGCTCTTCCCGAAGTATCTAAATTATCAGGGTGTTGATCGTGGCTGAGCAAAACAATATCAATATGGCCGATTGCGTCAATGCTGATTGCCGGACTGCTTGTTTTTTTTAATGTGATAGCGCCTAATTGGTAGCTGCTTGGTTGATCAAATGTTGGATCGGTCAATATGCGAATGCCGGCAAATTCAATCAATACCGTGGGTCCGCCGATAAGGGTAACATGAACAGCGCTGCTCATACTTGTATTACTCCTTCTATATTTCATTTGGGTTTGGTTGGTCTCTAGATACAGGCCTTTCGCTTCAGCATAGAAAATTGGGGATGTACAA
>JAKAOI010000365.1 GCA_021812265.1 Chloroflexota bacterium
CTTTAATAACACATAATATTAGTGAATTTCAATTTATTGAGGAATTATTGTTTGAAGATTGGGAACAATAATTTATAGATTGCAACAAAAGGATACATAACAGATTCTTTTAACTGGATTTTTTTTAAATTTTTCTTGATTTTGCAATTGCCGCCGCGCAAATCTGGTTTTCCTTGAAGCTGCTGTATGAAATATGCGGTTGGCATAAATTGTGAAATAGTTACAGTTGAAATTGGTTGGTGAATAAGGCATACTTAGGTTATATCTGGTTAACAGTAAATGGTCATGGTTTTGCATTGTCTATGCTATGGGATACTGTAAAATATATTGCAGATACTCACGCAACGCAATATCATACAAAAAAAGAATAGGAAGGCGCATATCGTTATGTCGAATATGATACCGTTTACCAGCAATTATGAGGACAAGTCCAATGAGTTTGGCTACCAGTTTGAGTTCCACTGCCAAAGGTGCAATAATGGGTATGAAAGCACATTTCAGCCTTCCGCTTCAGGTATTGGCGGCAATTTACTGCAAAACGCAGGCAATTTGCTTGGCGGAATTTTTGAGCGAGTAAATAATATCAATGTAAGTGATATGATGCGCAGCCAAGCGCGTGACGCGGCGTTACGCAAAGCGGTGGAGGAAATGAAGCCATTCTTCAGCCAATGCCCGCGCTGCGGTGTATGGGTTTGCAAACAGGTTTGTTGGAATGATCAGACACAGCTTTGCGCGCAGTGCTCCCCCAAAGTGACGCAAGAAGTTGCGGCAATGCAATCTCAGGCGCAATTACAGCAATTGCAGGAAAAAGTGCAGAAGCAAGATTTTACTGCCGGAGTTGATGTGAAGAATACGCAAGTCGGCCAGTGCCCGCATTGCGGCGCCGCATCGCAGGGCGGAAAATTCTGCGCATCGTGCGGGCAGCCACTTGCCACGAAAACGACTTGTTCTAAATGCAATGCGGAAATAGCTGCCGGCGCTAAATTCTGCGCAAATTGCGGCGCTTCGACTGCGCAGTAAACAAGCGAATAGAGTGGCTTCCGTAAAAATACAATCTGTCTGAAGGCGGTTTAATATATTATGGATCGACAGCATACACATTTTGGCGAGCCACTGCAATATCTTGAAGATGGTTTGCTTCTGCGTCGCGGTAAACCGGAAGACGCAGAACAGCTTTTTGAATTTTCGCGAGTTGAGCACTCAGATGATGGTGTTATTTTAGCGGATGGAATTGGCTATGCAGTGCGCGACCAAGTTTTGGGGCACAGACCGGGAATGGACGCGAGCTACTATACTGTGGTTGAAGACACCGCCAGCGGCGCAATTGTATCTTGCTTATGCTATGTGCCGCACCACATGCGTTTGGGAAATGTGGATATTCTGGCAGGGCAAGTAGAGTTTGTGTCTACAGCAAAGCAATATCGCCGGCGCGGCCTTATACGCCGGCAGATAGATATTGTGCATGCGTGGAGCCGGGAACGCGGTGATTTGTTTACCATAATTAATGGTATTCCTTGGTATTATAAAAAATTTGGCTATGAATATGCCCTGACGTTTCGCAGAAACTATTATGGTTATGTCTCACAGTATCCGCCATTGCCGGCAGAGCAAGCAGAGTTGTTTACATTTCAGCCGATTACAGCGGAAGATGAAGACTTTTTATACGATTTGCGCCAACATGCAATGCGGCGCTATTTTATTACGGATCCGCTGTCGCGTGAACAGTTTCATTTTGATATGTTTGGGCGGCATATAGAAAGTTTTGTAAATCCCGCCAAGTTTCTTATCAAAAACACGGAACAGCAGCCGGTAGGAGCGTTATTTCACAATCGGATGCTCTGGGGCGGCATGTTGACGGCGACGTTTTTTGAGGTGATTCCGGGGGTTTCGTGGCTGGCGGCGTTGCCTAGCGCGCTGCGCTTTTTAGTTGCGCAAGGCGCGCAAATTACTGCGATTGATAAACTGCCGTTGCGCGCCTGCGGTTTCCGTTTTGGGAAAACCCACCCTGTGTTTGAGGTTGGCGATACCCTTCTGCCTGGCGTCAGCCCAGCTTGGGAATTATACGTGCGCATTCCGGATGTATTGGCGTTTTTTACAGCGCTGCAGCCGATGTTAGAAGAACGCATAGCCCAATCGGTTATTTGCGGCCATTCCGGTGAATTGCGCATGCATTGGTATACCGGCGGTGTTCATATAGTTTTAGTACATGGGAAGATCAATGTATTGGAAGCATGGTCTCCGGAAAATCCGGATCGCGGCGATGCGGCGTTTACTGCAGCGGCGTTGTATCCGATGCTGATGGGTGAACGCAGTTACGACGAATTGGCGGCGGCGCAAAGTGACTGCTGGGCAAATTCAACCGCCGCGCGGGTATTGCTGCGCGTTTTGTTTCCTAAACAAAACTCAAATCTCTATAGTTTTTTGTAAACCGCCATTTGCAGCCATTGAACAATAATTTATGGAACCCGAACCAGTAACGCTCCGGGCAATAGTTCCGCTTCAAAAATCTGATCGCGGAAAACTTCACCATCTGTTTGGCCGTTTATTGGGTGTTGCGCTTCGATGCGGATAGTTGCAGCTTTCCACATTTTTACTTCTTTTAAGTGTTCGTGCTTCCCTTTTTGCACAATGGGAAGCACTTGCAGCGCCTTGAGCAGAGGGGTATACGAAATTGCGCAGATGTTGAATAAGCCATCCGCAGGGTCTGCGCCGGGGTTGATGCGGAAACCTGCCCCATAGGTGGGGCCATTGGTTAAAGCTGCCATAACAAATCTTTCCGCTGTATCGCTTATTGGCGCGCCGTCGATCGATATCTTCAGCCAAGGGCATGCGCCATATCCGAAAACTAATTGGCGGAGCGTAGCAATATAATAGAGCAATGATCCCTGAAGCGGAGTGGTTTTTTTCAAAGATGTAACCGAAAAGGCAATATCGGCGTCTAGCCCAACACTGAATGAGCCGGCAAAATATCGGCCGTTTACCCTGCCGGCGTCTGCCGCTTGTTCGCGGCCTTCTAAAGCGATTTTTAGCGCAGCTGCCGGATCTTTGGGGATGCGCAGCGCTTCACAGGCGTAGTCGTTGCCGGATCCGGCAGGCACAATACCAATCGGAATGCGTTTGCCGGCGCCTAACACACCGTTTACCACTTCATTAATAGCGCCATCGCCGCCAATGATGATAATCGGCCGATTTTGTTCCGCCGCAATGGCGGCAAACCGCCGCGCGTCTCCTGCCGCCTGCGTTTCCTGATATTCAAACGCATATTGCGCGCGAATGCTTAGAT
>JAKAOI010000366.1 GCA_021812265.1 Chloroflexota bacterium
CTGGGTTAGGCGCGCGCGATACGCTGCGACTGGAAGCTGGCATGTGCCTGTATGGTCACGAACTAAATGATGAAATTACTCCTCTTGAAGCCGATCTTGGTTGGTCTGTCCGCTTGAAAAAATCCGCAGATTTTATTGGCAAATCTGCTTTGCAGCTTCAGAAAGACTCTGGCTTGCCGCGCAAACGTGTGGGTGTTGTATTACAAGAAAAAGCTATTGCGCGCGCCGGCAGTGAATTGTATGATGGCGCCACAAAAATTGGGGAGCTTACATCCGGCACATTAAGCATTACCTTGGGATACCCAATTGGTATGGGCTACGCCTCCACCGCATATGCGGTTCCCGGAACCTCCGTCACCGTTGATGTTCGCGGCAAACGAATTCCGGCGGAAGTTATTGCCTTGCCGTTTTATAAGCATGCATAAAATTATGCGCGCTTGCTAAACGTTATACACTCTGACACGGTTTTTCAGACGGTTTAGAGATCTTTTTTCTATTCTGTCTCCGCCTAGATGTTGTATGATAAACATGAAGCAGACTCTTGATTCAAGAGCCTCACACATTTAGGACTTTCGCTTGAAAGAGAAGCGCATGGTTCTCGTATTTGCAAAAAGGGAGGTCTGGGGACACCCCAGAACCCCGTACAAGGGTCGCCACCCCCTTGCGCATCCCCGATGTTCCATGCTGCAGCGAAAGTTCTGATATTATTACATTTCTTAGGAGCGCTGTATGACACAGCTAAACCATCCGGATAATTTGTTATATGCAAAAACGCATGAATGGGCGCGCATCGAAGGCGATGAAGCCGTTATCGGAATAAGTGACTATGCGCAAGATGTGCTGGGTGAAGTGGTCTCAATCGACCTTCCCTGGAATGACGCTGGGAAACGCGACGCAGTTGCCGGCAGACATATTGGCGATATTGATTCAGTAAAGGCGACTTCTGAATTGTTTGCTCCGTTAAGCGGACAAATCGTTAAAATCAACCAAGATCTGCAAACTGCAGCCGAAGTCATTAACACCGATCCATATGGCGATGGCTGGCTGATGGTGATAAAGTTATCGGCGCCCGAAGAAACAGCGCAGCTCATGAACAGCGCGCAATATGTCGAATTTTTAAGCACCCAAACCCATTAATTTCTCCGGCCATTGCCGGTTAGGAGCGCGTAATTACCTTTTATGCCAACATATGTGCCTACTACAACTCAGCAGCAAGAAGAAATGCTGAGCAGCATCGGCGCTGCTTCAATAGATGAGCTGCTTGCCGCTATCCCCGATTCGGTTCGGTTACGGCGTCTGCTGGATCTTCCGCCTGCGTTAAGTGAACCGGCGCTGAAAAAATATCTGACCAAACTGGCGGCAAAAAACATCCATCTTGAACAGATGGTTTCTTTCTTGGGCGCCGGAACATATGAACGCTATGTGCCCAGTGTTGTCAGGCATTTGGCGCTGCGCAGCGAATTTTATACTTCTTATACTCCGTATCAGCCTGAAGTCAGCCAAGGTATGCTGCAGGCAATCTTTGAATTTCAAACGATGGTGTGTCAAATTTCTGGGATGGATACCGCTAACGCCTCCCTCTATGATGGCTCTACCGCCGTTGTAGAAGCGGCTTTGCTGGCCTATAATTACACCGGACGAGATGAAATTTTGGTTGCGCGCAGTGTCGATCCGCAATATCGGCAAACATTGGCCACCTATGCGTGGACTCGCGGTTTTACGTTGCGTGAGATTCCTGCGCCGTCCGGCGCGGTTGATCCCAGTGAACTGAAATCATATCTGTCAGACGCTACAGCAGCCGTTATTATACAGCAGCCGAATTTCTTTGGCAATCTCGAGGATATGTCAAGTCTGGAACAGGTGATTCATGATAATTCGTCGCTGTTTGTTTCAGTGGTCACCGAACCGGCTTCGCTGGGTGTTATTGCCCCTCCGGGTGAGTATAACGCCGATATCTTCGCTGCCGAAGGCATGAGCTTTGGCGCGCCAACAAGTTATGGCGGCCCTTCGGTCGGATTGTTTGCGGTAAAAAATGATTTACTGAAACGTATGCCCGGCAGATTGACCGGCGAAACGGTGGACGATCGCGGACAGCGCGGCTTTGTGCTTACATTGCAAACCCGTGAACAGCATATCCGCCGCGAACGCGCTACCTCTAATATATGCACTAATCAAGCGCTGATTGCGCTGTTTGCAACTATCTATTTATCGGCTTTGGGTAAACAAGGTTTTGCTGAATTAGGCTCCCAATGCGCACAACGCGCCCACTATGCTTTTGACCGCATAACCGCGATTCCCGGATTCCAGCCGATTTTTGACCGGCCATTTTTTGATGAATTTGCAGTCTCTTGTCCAAAACCTGCGGCGCAAATTTTAGCGAGGGCGCGACAGCATGGCATAGGCGTTGGCTATGATTTAAGCAAAACATATCCCGAATATCCTGATGGATTGCTGATCACCGTAACCGAAGCGCGCACACGTGATGATATTGATGCGCTGGTGGCGGAACTAAGCGAGGTGGCGCAATGAGTGTAGTTCCTTTAATTTTTGAATTAGGCGCTCCGGGACGCCGCTGCGCAACTATGCCCGAAATGGATGTGCCGGCAAAGCCCGTAACAGATTTGCTGCCAGAAAAATATCTGCGCAAAACGCCCGCTCCGTTGCCCGAAATAGGCGAACTCGAATTGGTGCGGCACTTTACACATCTTTCACAGCGCAATTTCTCGGTTGATAACGGGTTTTACCCTCTTGGCTCTTGCACCATGAAATATAACCCCAAAATAAATGAGGATATTGCTTCGTTGGATGGTTTTGCGAAAATTCATCCCGCGCAAGACGCTTCGCAAACACAAGGCGCATTGGAACTGCTGTATGATCTAGAGAAGATTTTAGCAGAAATTACCGGTATGAAGCGGTTTACTCTGCAGCCGGCCGCCGGCGCCCATGGTGAAATTACCGGCTTGATGATAATAAAGAAATATCACGAAACACATCACCAAAGCCAGCGGAATATTGTGCTGATTCCTGATGGCGCCCATGGCACGAATCCCGCCAGCGCTTCACTGGCTAACTATGAAACCCGTGAACTGCGCTCTAATAAACTTGGCGGTGTAGATGTAGACCACCTGCGCGAAGTGCTGAAACAAAATACGGGAAAAATTGCGGCGCTGATGATGACAAATCCCAATACATTGGGTTTGTTTGATGAAAATATACTCGAAATTGCCCGTTTGGTTCATGAAGAAGGCGGACAAATTTATTATGATGGCG
>JAKAOI010000367.1 GCA_021812265.1 Chloroflexota bacterium
ACGAAAATGACGCCAGAATATCACAGGGACTCTATCTACCGGTTTGCCGTGAAGGGCATTTTGGACTCGCTCGTAAGGTGTCATGAACGGCACTCCTTCTGCTATTGTGCAAGATTGAACTTCTTGGCGCATACACACCATCAGTATACGATCTTTTCCGTCAAACCTTATAGAAATTTCAACGACGCAGCTTTGATATGTTGGACTGCTCTATGTCTGCTCATTATCAGCGCGGAACAACTTGCCCGGATTAAGAATATTCAGCGGATCTTGCCGGTGTTTCAGCGTTCGAATGATATCAAGCCAAGGGGAAGCAATTTTCCATAATTCGATCGTGTTTTTCCAGCGGTCGGGTATCCATAACACCCGAACATTTTGCCATCGCGATGAAAGATAGGAGTGCAGTGATTGAAAATAGCCCCAAATATCTCCGTTTTTTTCGCTTTCATGCAGCGAATCCGCGTTAGGATCGAAAATGAGCAGCCACACATTACCGGTGGCGCCATCTGCCAGCCAATAACAGTTCAGGCCATACTCCCGGCAAACATCTTGCGCGCCGGTTAACAGCCGGACAATATCTGCTGATGTTACCGAAATGTGCAAAAACGCTATGGTGTTTGCGGTTTTGGGAAGATTGGTAAAGGCAGCCAATGCGCTCCATAGCTCGCGGCCGGTGGCTGTTCCGGTATTTAAAATGAGTGAAGCTTTGGCGCGCTGCGCTTCAAAAAAAATGTGCGCCGAATTTTGGCTGCTGGTAAATTGCGGATCTTTGCTTGTATTTGTTTCTTCAGCAGACGCTTCATAGCGTTCGGGCATTTTTATAACACAAAATACCTCCGCCTCATCCATTTCTGCGGAATAATCATCGCCGAATATTTCCGCCGCAGCGCTGAAAATACCTTCGCGGCAACAAAAAACCATGGAAAAATGCCCGCCCGCAATTTTGCTGATGCGCCGAATAAAATATTGAATCGAAGCGAGATTAGGAAAACCAATAAGTATATACAGTTCATTGAGCGACTCCGGAACAGTGCGCCACGTTATCGCAGTTATTATCCCCAATGTTCCCAGCGATCCAATACATATTTCATTCAGACTTAAACCACCCATCCATACCGTTTTGTAATTCGCCGTCGAATAAAATGTCCCGGATGTATCAACTAACCGAATATTTTGCAGCGCCGCGCGCAGTCCGCCATATACACCCTGCCCCAGCTCATACATTCCGGCGGCTACCAACCCGCCGGCTGTAGCGTTCAGCGAATGCGAAATCTCTATGGGAAGAGCGCGTCCCATGCGGCTTAGGTAAGATTGTATGTGTCGCAGCGTTATGCCCGCAGAAACCGTTATATATTGTGATTCATGACTATATGAAATATCGGGAGGCATGCGTGAAAGATCAACGCATACTTCATATCGCTGCAATGTATATCCCAATTCCATAAATGTTCCACTGCCCCAAGGTACAACCGCAACATTATATTCTTGGGCATATTTGAGTATAGTCTGAATATCGGCGTCATTTTCGGGATATATAACACAGAAAGGAACTGTATGTTCAATGGTATGCGCAAGGAGCGATTCGCCATCTTGAACTACCTTATCCATAAGTTTCTGCTGCATTAATTGAAAAAAATTATTGAGCGAATATGTCATATTTTCAAAAGCATTCGCCTTTCTTTGCTGCGCAACCCTGCTATACAACAGCGATTTTCGCCATAGGTTGCGCTGATACTATTTCCAACTCATATTCTATTGTATAGGATAGGATATCATCGTAGGTTTGATCTACTCTGTCTTATTTTATATAGCCGTTACACACGCTATTGTGGCAGATTTTGGCGCAAACGCCGCGGGAAACATGGTACAATAAACCCATATAGCTTACAAAAAGATCCATAAAACTGCTGTGACTTTTGCCTATACGGAATATCAACAGGATTATGTATACATTAGGATACTAGAAAGTTATTATTATGTCAAATAAATCCAAAAAGAATACTGCGTCATACACCAGCAAACCAACACAGACTCCTGCGCAAAAAATAAACGCGACGCCAAAAAGCTCTGCACATACCGCAAAAACTGCTGCGGCGCCGCAGCAATCTGCCGAAAAAAGTGAGCCGCAGTTTGTCTCGCAAAGAGATCTGCGCCGCGCGTCTCGCCAAGAATTGATTCAAACACAGCGGGCCGCGCGTGAAAAAAATATTCGTCGCGCTAAACAGCAGCAAATGCTCAGCAAGTCTGCCTATATTGGCGCCGCAGTTTTGGCGGTGCTTTTGATAAGTGTTTGGATTTTTAATTATACACACGCTCCAACTATTCCTACAGCCACAAAAGGGAATATCCAAACCGGCGTTATGCCGGCCGGCGGGTATGGCTCTGCCATTCAATGCATGGCAACGGAGGGGAGCGCAATGCACTATCACGCAAATGTGCAAATTTATGTAAACGGAAAACACGAGCCAATTCCGGCTGAGGTCGGCATACAGTCGAATTGCTTATATTGGCTGCATACGCACGACGCTTCGGGAACCGTACACATCGAAACTCCAAAAACGAACGGGGTGTATTTACTGGGTGATTTTATCGCGGTTTGGGCGAAAAATCCGGCAAATTCTATCCCTGCGGGGCCGCCCGAACTTACTGCCACACAATTTTTTGGTTTGCCTGTAAATACCCAGCATCCGTTGAAGGTGTATGTAAATGGGCAGGTGTATACCGGCAATCCCGATAATTTAGTTTTATATAGCGGTGAAAATATTTGGCTGGAATATGGAACCCCATTGGTGACACCAGTTCCGTTTAACTTTGCCGCGAATGGTGTTTCACCATAACATAGCTTTCACTTAAGAATGATGGGGTATCATACATATGGCACAGGCGCTGACAACGATTACGTTGCCGTTAAAACATTTTGGAAGCGGTAAAGTCCGCGAAACGTATGATCTGGGAGATCATTTGCTGATAGTAACGACCGATCGACTTTCGGCATTTGATGTTATTATGCCGCAGGGTATACCGTATAAAGGCGAAATATTAAATCGATTGGCGGCCTTCTGGTTTCACAATACCCAGCCGCTCATCGCTAATCATCTCATCAGCACAAACCCCGATGATTTTCCGCCGGAAATTCAGCCATTTCGCAGCGCGCTGGCCGGCAGAACTATGCTGGTGAAAAAAGCGCAGCGCATCGATTTTGAGTGCGTTGCCCGCGGCTACTTAGCCGGATCTGCTTGGAAGGAATATCAAGAGAT